>JBBRNU010000143.1:0-8764 GCA_038230115.1 Chthonomonadales bacterium
CATGATATGCGTGGAAAAAACGACCGTGCGGCCCTCGTCCCGGCAGCGGCGGATGAAGCGCGTGATCGTCCGGGCGGTCACGATGTCCAGACCGTTCGTCGGCTCGTCGAAAAAGAGGACGGGCGGACGGTGAATGATCGTGCGGGCGATGGAAACGCGCTGCTTCTGCCCTGTCGAGAGTTTGTCGCAGCGCGCCTCGGCGAACTCGTGCATGTCCAGTTCGGTGAATATTTCGTTGATGCGGTCGGCGATTTGCTTGGGCGTCAGGCCGTACAGCGCGCCGATGTAAGTGACCATTTCGCGGGCCGTCATGCGCTCGTACAGCGCGGTCAGGCCGGACATATACCCGATGTTCTGGCGAACCTGCTGCGCCTGCGTACGAATGTCATAGCCCGCCACCGTCGCGGTTCCCGACGTCGGTTCCAGGATCGTGGCGAGCATTCGCAGGGTTGTTGTCTTGCCCGCGCCGTTCGGGCCGAGCAGAGCGAATACTTCGCCCGGCTGACACGAAAACGACACGTTTTTCACGGCGTCAATCACGCCCCGTTTCTTATCGTGAAACTGCTTGCTTAGATGCTGAACGTCAATCATGTGCGCCCTCCCGACAACAGTACGGACGCGACGCGGCGTCGGCTTCACGAAGACGCTGAGGTTGTCAGGGCGCGAGTTCGGCGTCTTCAGCGGCGGGGGACGAGGCAGGCAGGGGCGGCTGGGTTTTGCGCGCGGCTTGCAGGACGTTCTGGGCTTTGGCGGCGGCTTTCGATTTGGGGCGATGGCGGGTCAGCCAATCGGCGAGCGTTTCCGCGGTTTCCAGGTCGCCCAGGCCGATGTGGGCGCGCACGAGGTCGAAATGCGCCTCGCCGTCCCGATCCAGACCCATGTTGCCGACCCGGTGAAAAAATTCCAGCGCGACCCGTCCGTCAGCGTAGCGCCGCGCCTCGACGAATTCATGCCCGCGCTGCTGAATGCGCCGCGCCACGCGGTCCAGGCCGCGCCAGAACGGAACCGTGACACCGAAAATCGAGGCGAACAGAATGATCTGCGCGCCGCGCTGCGGCAGATGCCCGACGACGGTCGCCAGTGAGGTAATTACGGCGACGAGAACAAACAGCGCCAGCGTTCGCAGAACGAACCCCCACAACAGCCGCCGAATCTGACCGGCGACGGCAGGGTCGGGCGTCAGTGACGGCGGCAGGGCGGACGGCGCGGGCGTCCGGTTCGTTTTCGTCGGGGCGCGTTTTGAATGGGATGGGTTGGCGCGAGGCATGATAATTGACGGGCGGGTGTCGGCGTTTTCCAAGCCAGAAAGCGATACTGACTGTTTCTTGTATGTGGATACGAACGGGCAGGGCCGCTTTACGCCGCTTGGGGATTGAAGAGCGGATTGAAGGATGGCGGAAGGCAAGGACGTTTTAGGAGACTTCGGAAGCGACCAGACGGCGGCGCAGCAAATAGCAGAAGAAGGGAGCGCCGATAAGGGACGTGATGACGCCGATTTCCAGGTTGGCGAGGAAGACCCGCGACATCCAGTCGGCGACGGTCAGCAGGAACCCGCCGAGCAGCATGGCGGTCGGCAGCAGACGCCGGTGATCGGGGCCGACCAGACGCCGGGCGAGGTGCGGAACGACCAGCCCGACAAACGCGATGATGCCCGCGACCGCGACGGCAGCGGCGGTGACGAGCGACCCGGCGATCAGGACGCGCCGCTTGCAGGCTTCGGTATCCACGCCCAGATGCAGGGCGCTTTCCTCGCCCAGCGTCATCAGGTTCAGGGCTTCGGTTTGGGGCCAGAGCAGGGCGAAACCCAGGAGGGCGAAGGGCATGAGCAGAGCTAGTTTCGTCCAGCCGACGTTTTGCAGGCTGCCCAGCAACTGCGCGAGCAGGGCGCTGTTTCGATCCAGATTTCCGGTTCGGTTGGCAATCGAGAGCAGGAGGGGAACCAGCGACCACAGAAACGTGCCGACGACCGCGCCCGCCAGCAGAAACGCCGAGACGGATGACCGGCCCTGCACGCGCGACAGGAAATATACGAGCGTGACGGCGAGCAGACCGGTCGCAAAAGCGGCCAGCGGCTGCGCGAAGCCGCCCAGCCAGGCCGCGCCGCCCGCCACCGCCACAATCATCGCGCCGAGCGCGGCCCCCGACGAGACGCCCACGGTGTAAGGGTCGGCCAGGGGGTTCATGAGCAGACCCTGAAAGGCCACGCCCGCCATCGCCAGCAGCATTCCGATAACGAGGGCGGAGAGGGCGCGGGGCAGGCGCAATTGCCAGACGATGCTATCGAGGTAGGCGGGAACGGGAGCGACATACGCTGAGAGCAAAGGCGTGCGCCGCCCCACAACGCGCAGGACGACCGAAGGCGTTACGACGCGGGACACGCTGGCCTCGCCCATTCCGACGTTGAGCAGAGTCGCGATAATCAGCGCGGCCAGAAGAAGGGCGTTCAGGAGCCGCCCGCGCCGCAGTCCGGCAGCGTGGACGCGCTCCGACGCGCGCGTCGAGGCCGCATCCGCCGCTGGCGCGCCGGACGATTTCGTTCTATCCGTTCCAATGTCAATGACCTTGCGCGGCATTGCGGTTAGGCGCGTTGGAAGCGGCGGGCGGCGAGGCTGGATTCGGGGCCGCGCTGTCGGAAGAAGGCGGCGTTCCGGTCGCGGGGTTGGAAGCAGCCGCGCTGCCGGAACCGGCGACGGTTCCGGTCGAGGCGGGAATTGCGCCGTTTGCGGCAGGGGCTGCGCCGGGGAAAAGTTCCGGGTGCAGGTAGCGCGCCAGTTCTTCCGCCGCTTCGGGCAGACGCGGGCCGGGGCGCTCCAGAATGCCCGGCTGACTCGGCTGGAAGAAACGGGCGTCGCGCACGGCGGGAACGCCCTCCGCCCAGCCCGGAATCTGGCGCAGACGCTCCACCAAATCGGCGCTGCAAACGATGACGTCCGGGCCGCGCTCCACGACTTTCTCCGGCGAAATCACGCTGCCCGCGTCGTGCATGATGTTTTCGCCCCCGGCAATGCCGATCACGTCGTCAATGAACGAACCCGGCCCGGTCGTGTAAACCGGGTTGTCGCCGTAAGCAATGAGAACCTGCGGATGCGATTTCGCGCCCGCCGTCGTTTTTTGAACCGCGTCCAGTCTAGCGCGCATGTCGGCCACAATCTTGTCGGCCTGCGCGTTTTGCCCGGTGGCCTTTCCCAGAAGGGTAATCGCCGCGTAGGTGTCGGCGACCGTTCTGGGGTCCACGGTCAGGACGCGCACTTTGGCGGCTTCCAGCGTTTCGATGTCTTTGCCGTTGATCGCCCCGACCGCCACGACCAGGTCAGGATTTTGGGCCTGCAATTTTTCCAGGTCTATATGCCCGCCCTGTCCGCTGACGTGCGGTTTCGCTTTCGCTTCCACCGGATAGTCGCAGGCGGTCGTATCGCCCACAACCCGGTCGCCCGCGCCCAGCGCGAACAGAATTTCCGTGTTGCTCGGCGAAATCGAGACGATGCGCTGCGGGGCCGACGCGAGGGTAAGCGTTTTGCCGCGCGAGTCGGTCAGCGTCACCGGAAAGGCCGACGCGACGGCAGCGGGCGCGGTCGGATGTCCGATTGCCGGGGACGCTGGATTTGGCTCGGCGTCCGGCTTCATCATGCACCCGTTTGCGACCCAGACGAGCGGCAGGACGAGCGCGAGCCATAGGAAATGCGCGTTTCGGAAGGCGGATGCGTTTGAGAGGGCGCGGCGAGTACGGATCATACCGAAGTCTCCTCGGAAGCCGCGTTGTCCGTCGCGTCGGGCGCAGGCTTGGGCGCGTTGCGCGGGCGGTAGAATTCGGGCTTGATGCGCCGGGCCTCTTTTTTGGGCGTCGGCGTCGGCTTGGCGAGCGCGAGCAGGCTCTTGATCTCGTCGGGGCGCAGTTTCCGCCAGGTTCCCGGCGACAGATTGCCAAGCCGCAGGCTGCCAAATGAGATTCGGGTCAGTTCCCGCACCGGATGCCCGACCGCTTCCAGCATTCGGCGCACCTGTCGGTTGCGGCCCTCGTACAGCGTGATGTCGAGGAGCGTGCATTGCGTGGCCGTGTCGTACTCGACGAAAGCGAGGTCGGCAGGCGCGGTTTTGCCGTCCGGCAGGTCAATGCCCTGCATCAATTGCTGCGCTTCGGTTCGCCCGACGAAACCGCGCGCCCGCACGCGGTACACTTTCGGGATGTGGTAGCGGGGGTGGGTGAGCAGGTTGGCGAAGTCGCCGTCGTTGGTCAGCAGGAGCAGGCCCGTGCTGTCCACGTCGAGCCGCCCGACCGGATAAACCCGCGTCTGGATTTGTTCTACCAGGTCGAGAACGGTTTTCTCGGCGTTCGGATCGCTGACGGTGCTGACATACCCGACGGGCTTGTTCAGCATGACGTAAATCGGTTTGGGCGGCGTGGCGGCTTCGATAATTTCGCCGTCCACGCGCAGTTCGTCCTTGTCGGGGTCTACCTTTACGCCCAATTCTTTGACAATGACGCCGTTGACGCTGACTCTACCGGCAGCGATTAGTTCCTCGCAGGCTCTTCGCGAGGCGACGCCGGAAGCGGCGAGCGCTTTTTGCAAGCGCGGAAGTTCGGATACGGGTGCGTGTGCCATACCGTAAGGATACCAGACCCATCGCGAAAATGCCAGCAAGCGCGGCCAATCTTTTCCACGAACTTCCCCCCAGCGCCTGCTGAACCGGCGTGGCGAGCGCGTCTGACTCGGCGGCGACGAGGGGCGACGCGCATAGAATTTTGCCGCCCACGCAGGCTTCCAGCGTTCCGACCGTCTGCCCGATCTGAACCGGGGCCGTGAGCGGCAGCAGATGAATGCGCTGCTCGACTTCGGCGTTCGCGCCAATGGGCGTTACCACTTGAACCGGGTCTTTCACGCGCACGGCGACCGTCGGCTTTTGCCCGGTTCCAACGGGGCAGAAGCCCGCCGCCTCGCCCGCCTGCGCGATCAAGCGTGGCGCATAGCGGTGAAAGCCATAATTCATCAGCGCGCCGGTCTCCTGCACGTAGTCCGGGCTTTTCAGCACGACGGAAATGAGCCGCCAGCCGTTCCAGGTCGCCGACCCGACGTAGCAGTGTCCGGCGGGAACCGTCCAACCGGTTTTTACGCCGTCCGCGCCGGGAAAATGGCCCAGGAAATGCGAGTGGTTGCGAAGGTTGACGTCTTGTTTGTCTTTGGAGCGCGTGATGCGATAAGCGCGGGTGCGGGTCACTTCGGCGATTCGCGGCTCACGCATGGCGGCGCGGGCGATCAGGGCGAGGTCGCGGGCGGTCGTGAAATGGTCGGGTGCGTTCAGGCCGTGCGGGTTGGCGAAGTGCGTATTGGTCGCGCCCAAATCTCCGGCCCGCCGGTTCATCAGGGCGACGAACGCGGCCTCGCTGCCCGCGATATGCTCGGCAGCCGCCACGCAGCCGTCGTTGGCCGAGCGCATCAAAATCGCATGGAGCAGGTCGCGGGCCGAAAGGCGCTCGCCCGGTTTCAGGTGCAGCGAGCTTTCGCGCGTCTTGCACGCGTTCGGGCTGGCGGTAATGATGGCGTCTTCGCGGACGTATTCGCAGAACAGCAGCGCGGTCATGATTTTCGTCGTGCTTGCCATCGGGCGCGGCGCGTCCGCGTTGCGCTCGTACAAAACCTGCCCGCTCACGGCGTCCACCAGAATGGCGCTGGCGGCGTGGATGAGCGGAACGGCGGGCGGCGTAAACGGTGACGTTGGCGGCGCGACAGAGGTCGGAAGCGAAGGCGGCGCTGCCGACGAACCGTCAGGGGAAGTGGTTGGCGGCGAAACCGGAGGAAGAATCTGCGGCGCGGCGGGCGTCACGACTTGCGACAGGGCGGGCTTAGCGGTCTGCGGCTTCGCGGGCGTTTCGGTTGGGGGCGCGGCGATCAGACCCGCCTTCGACCGCGAAGCGTTCGGCAACCCCGAAGCGCCCTTCGACGCGGCAGGCGGGTCGGCGAGAACCGGATGCGCGCGGAACGACAGCCCGAAAACCGCCAGACCCGCGCCCGCCACCGTCAGCGCGGCGGTCAGTCGGGGCGCGCGACGAGGGAAAGGCCGCGCGTGGAAAACCGATTTCGTTTCTGGCGTCAGTGGCGGCGTGATGACGAATGACTCCCTTCGCCTACGGTTAGGATGCGACTTTCAAACTTTGGCGTCTTGACTTCCCGGCGGACGACGATTCGCCTGATCCTTCCGGCTCAATCGGAAGCGCTATGCACCTAACCCCCCCGGCCCCCTCCCAATCGCCGACGCGCTCCCCATTCCCCGGTGGGGGTTAGGTGCATAGCGCTTTCATACTTTTCCGCGCTTAAATGATCCCGACCCGTTTGCCCGCGCGCTCGAACGCGGTCAGGGCGTCGTCCAAATCCTGTCGGGCGTGCATGGCGCTGGGCATGGTGCGAACGCGGGCTTTTCCCTTTGCGACCGTCGGGAAGACAATCGCGAGCGCCAGAACGCCCTCCTCGAACAGGGCGCGCTGGAAAGATTGGGCAGTCGCCTCGTCGCCGACCATGACCGGCGTAATCGGCGTTTCGGAGATGCCGGTATCAAAGCCAAGCGCCTGCAATCCGGCTTTCCAATAACGCGTGTTGTCCCACAGCCGCTCGGTTAATGACGGATCGGTTTCCATCAGGTCAATCGCGGCCAGAATCGCGCCCGCCGCCGCCGGAGTCTGCGCGGTGCTGAACAGGAACGGGCGGGCGCGCTGCGTGAGCCAGTCAATCAGGCTGGCCCCGCCCGCGATGTAGCCGCCCATCACGCCGACGGCTTTGGAAAGCGTCCCCAGTTGCACGTCAATCTGTTCGTGAACGCCGAAATGGTAAGCCGTGCCGCGCCCGCCGCCCAGGACGCCCGACCCGTGCGCGTCGTCCACCATGACGGCGGCGTCGTACTGTCGGGCCAGCTTCACGATGTCGGGCAGGGGGGCGATATCGCCGTCCATCGAAAACACGCCGTCCGTAATAATGAGCCGCTTGCTCGCCCCGGCGGTTTCTTTCAGGGCCGCTTCCAGGGCGTTCATGTCGTTGTGGCGATAAATTTTGCGGGCCGCTTTCGACAGGCGCACGGCGTCAATGATGCTGGCGTGGTTGAGTTCGTCGGTGATGATGGCGTCTTTGTCGTCGGTGATCGTCGGGATGACGCCCGCGTTGGCCGTGAAGCCGCTTTGAAAAACCAGAGTCGCCTCGACATGTTTGAACGCGGCGAGCTTCTGTTCCAATTCCATGTGCAGGCGCATCGTCCCGATGATGGGCCGGACCGCTCCTGCCCCCGCGCCCCACTGCTCGACTGCGGCGATGGCCGCCGCTTTCAATTTCGGGTGGTTCGCCAGCCCCAGATAGTTGTTGCTCGACAGGTTGATGACGTTGGCTTTGCCGTTGACCGTGATGCGCGCCCCGGACGGCGAATCCATGATGACGAGCGGCTTGTACAGGTTTTGCGCTTTCAGGGTCTCGATATTCTCGCACAGCCAGGTTTGCAGCGTGGTATCCATAGATTATGACTCCTGATGATCGCTCCGGCGAGGCTGTTCCTCGCCCCGACCCTTGCCGCATGGCGCGCGGAGGGAAAAGGGCTGAATTTTTGCGCCCTCCCCGGTCTTTTCGGTTCTTTTCGGTTGAAAAAGAAAAACCCGGTCGAAAGACGGGGACGGGCGAGGCGGATTTCCTTGATTATACCCCCGCGCGGCGTCCGAAGCGCGCATTTCGTTCTGTGGCAGGCGAGAGAAAAGGACGCTCGCAGACAAGATGGAACAGCCAGGCCGCGCCGACAATGCACGGCCCGACGCCAAGCAGCAAGAGCGCGAACGCGGCCAGCGAGGGAAGACGCAGCGGGCGCACGCCGTATTGCCAGGCGACGAGCAGCAGGGGCAGATGCACGAGATACAGACTGTAGGCGAAAGCGCCCAATACGACCAAGGGCTTCCAGGACAACGCGCGCCGTATGCCGTTCGCCTGGGCGGGCGACGCCGCGATCAGCAGCGCCATTGCGCCCAGCCCGACGCCGAAATCCGTGACGGTCTGCGCGGCTCCCAGCGCACGTTCCCAGCCCAGCCAGTGACACCAGGCCAGAAGCGACGCGACCAGTCCGGTCAGGATTGCGCGCCAAGGCAAACGCTCCCGCCAGCCGCGCCAAGGTTGGTTGGGCGCGAAGGCGATTGCGCTGCCCAGCATCCCAAACGCGAACAGGGCGACATAGTGCGGCGTCAGGCCCGCGAAGGGCGTGGGGCGCGCAAAATAAGAAACCCCGTAAGCCGCTGTCGTCGCCGCCACGACGGTGGAAAGCCCGCCCGCGCGCCGCCACGCCCACACCAGCAAAGGGAACAAAAAATAAATCTGCCATTCGACGGCGATGCTCCAGAGCGCGCCGTTGATGCCGCCGACGTGCGCGGGCGACAGATTATGCACGAGCAGCAGGTGTGTGACGATGCCGGACGGGGTAACGGCGATATGGATGCGGGGGGCGAGCCGGGCCACGACAATAGATACCAGCAGGGCGCTATAGTAAGGCGGCAGAATTCGGCGGGCGCGCTTACGAAAAAACAACGCCGCCCCGCCCCGGAGCGTCCCGTCGCCGCGCACGATGGGCAGCATGAGGCAGAAGCCCGACAACACGATAAATACGCTGACCGCGAAATGCCCGTAGATCATCCAGCGCGTCAGGCTGTTGGCGAGACCAGGTGGATGCGCGCCGTCGAAAATGTTCCAGACCTGAATGTAGGCGTGGTGGATCAGCACCAGCAGGGCCGCCAATCCGCGTAGTCCATCCA
>JBBRNU010000144.1:0-8742 GCA_038230115.1 Chthonomonadales bacterium
AGCGTCTTCAAGTTGGCAGGCGAGGCGGTCATCAGAACGATGCGGCTGCCGGGCTTACGCAAGGCTTCCAGCGGATCGCTCGCTTTGGCGTAGGTCAGGCCAATCGCGCTGACGGCTTTGGCGAGCGGGGCGTCGTCTTTCGTCTGGGAAGCGACGAAGGTGACGGGCCGATACGTGAGGCGGTACTGCGCGCCGTAGGCGATAAGGTTGGCGAACAGGCGCTGCGCGACGGCGTTGGAGCCGAGTTTCTCGCCGATGACGAGTTGACTCAACAGCAGCAGCCCTTTGCCGACCGGGACTTCGGCGAGGGCTGAATTTCGCAGTTCGCCGTCGCACTCCACGAGCGATTTGCCGCCCGAAGTCGGCTTGCCATAAGCGTTGCGATACACGACCTCGTCCGCGCCCCAGATGGCGAAATCACGCTGTTCCAGCCCCTTGAAGACGGGATGCCCCAGGTCTTCGGCGAAGGCGATCCGCCCCTCGTTGGTTTCCACGCTCATGGCGGCGGGCAGAGCCTGAAATTTCAGCGGGTTCTTCTGTTCCAGCACGATCACGCAATGCCCGGCGGCGGCATACGCGGCCAGCCGACTCGACGCGCTTTCGGCCACGCCCAGCGCGTCCCGCCCGATGATCAACACCTTGCCGCTTGCGGGCAGGGCGTCCAGAGTGGCGAGCAGTCGGCAGTTCGCGCCTGCGCCCTTGAGGAAAGCGAGGGCGTCGCCCTTCGGGTCGTAAACAAGGAGAGAAGAGAGGGAAGCAGCGGGCGCGGCGACGGCCTGACGTGAACTTGCGAGGGAAAGCCCGGCAGCCGAACCGGAAGTCGCACTCGAAAGTTTGTTCGGCGTCGCCTGCCCGGTCGTTAGCGCGGGCGCGGGCAGGATGGACAGCGGCTTGGCGTCGCGGAAAACCTCCCGGCCCTTCACGCTCAGGGCCAGATTCCAGACCCCTTCCTGCCGACTCAGAACGTTGGGCAGGGGCAGGGTCACGTCGAATTTCGCGTCGCCGCCGGGAACCACGTTGTGAACTTCCGATTTGCGCGCGACGGTTTTGCCGCCGACCGTCAGCGTCCACGTCAGGGTGATCGGGTCGGCGCTGCGTGTGTCGTTGAAGATTCCCAGCGTGCGCCTGACAGATTTGCCCGCCCCGAACGTCCAATCCCACTGACGGCACAGAACGGCGACGGGCTGCCATGCCTTATAGTGCGCGTCGGTCTCGCCGCCGAACCAGAACTGGAACGCGGCCACATCGGACCAGCGATACCCTTCCGAAAGCATCCGAGCGAACAGACCGATGGGACGGTTGGTTTCGGCTTTGCCGACAAACACGCTTTCGCCGCCAATCGCGGCGTAACTCGGCGGCGCTCCCCCGGATGCGAAGAAACTCTCGCCCAGAAAAATCGGCTTGACCTGCGTCATCGGCCAGCGCTGGTAGCCCGGTTTGCCCGCGTTCTGCATCTGATGATGCGTGTACGCCTCGCCGGGATAGGCCGGGTAGCTGGCTTCGAGATAATGGCCGCCATAAATTGGTAGCGATTGGTCGAGGAGCGCGTTGCCGCCGTCGGTCATTTGCGGGCGCGTCGGGTCGAGCGCGGCCACCATTTCCGCCGCGCGGCGCATTTCCGGGTCGGTGTACTCGTTCAGGCCAAACACGTTGGCGTTGATGAACGTGATCTCGTTTTCGATAGACCAGACGAAAATCGAGGGGTGGTTGCGCTGGCCTTTAACCCATGCCGCGAGCTGCGTCCGCCAATTGTCGAACAGGGCGCGGCGCGCGTGGCGAACCTTCTGGCCTTTTTCCTCCACCTCTTCGGTCAAGCCATAGTTCGCGCCCTCGCCGTCGAAGATGCCGGAGCGCCGAATCGGAACGCCCTGCGCGTCGAAAAAGTCCAGCGAGGCTTCCAGGTTCATGCCCGCCCAGCCGTTTTCGTTCCACAAGCGCTGCATCGTCTGCCCGTGATTGCGCCAGGCCGCGACGGTTTGCGCGGTGTTCGACGATTCGTTGAAATCGTAGAGGTCGGCGCGGCCATGCCAGGGAACGCCGTTGAGCGTAAAATGTGGGCCGTTCCATTCCCATTCGCGGAAGCCGAACTTCGTGGCCCGCTCGTCCACGACCTGTCCGTTCAGGCGCAGGCGCGTCAAGATTTTATATTGCTGCGGGTCGTCGGGCCACCACAGGCGGGGCTTGGGCCAGTCTTCGGCGAGTGTCAGCGTGGTCTCCTGCCCGGCGGGAATGGTCAGCTCATGCGCCGCGAAAGTCTTTTCCGCCGCGCCCCCGGCAAGGGGAATAACTTCGTTCTCCACCTGCACGACGACCGCTTGCGCGCCCGGATTTTTGACGCTGACTTCCAATCCTAGTCGGTGTTTCTTGACGGAAGGCTTGGCGAACACGTCGGACGTGTACGCGCCGCCTGCGACGACTAACTGCGGCTCCTGCAGCAGCCCGGTCTGCCGATGATTCCAGACGGGAAAATCCAGCCGCATCGAAATGCCCTGATTGCTGTCGAAAAAGGCGGGCGGGATGTTGAAGAGATAGCGAATATTTTTGTTGTCGTCGGCGGGCGTGAGCGCGTAATACGTGTCCTTGAAACCGACGCAGATTTCGTTGACCTGACCGGGCTTGAGCGCGCCGCTAAGGTCGCAGTTCCAAACCGCGAACGGCGTTTTCGTCGTCCCGCACAATTTGCCGTTCACAAATACGGACGCGAACATATTGACGGACGGGAAATGCAGATAAAACGACCGCCCCTGCAAACTGTCGGGAACCTGAACGCGGGCGCGGTAAAAGTAGCGGTGGCACATTTCGAGGTCGGGGCGCAGGACGTTGCGGTCGCCGGGAACCGCGATCCCCTTCCAATGCAGCGGGCCAGGATCGGGCAAAGCGCCAATCGGGTCGGTCCGGTTTTCCACCAACTGCTCGTCGTAGCGCGCGATTTGCCACAATCCGCGCAGCGAAACCGGGTTTTGGGCGGGCGAGTTGGCGGCAGGCAGAGCGAAGATTTGCGTCGCGGCTTTGCGGTCATCGTCCGTCAGAACGGCCTCGCCGGGCTTGTTGGCGCCGTCCGGGGAGAATGGGCCTTTTGTCAGGCAGAGCGCGTCGGAAGCGTACAAAACGCGCTCCGGCTTTCCCTGCGCGTCGAGCGTCCGGGCCAGGCGAATTTCCAGCGTGTGCGCGCCCGGTTCGAGCGATTGCGCGCCCATTTTCAGCCACGCCACCTCATTCCAGGTTTGCAGTTCCATCAGGTCGGTCGTGAGTTCCTGCGGCCCGATGGTTTTCCAGTCGCCCTTGTCTATGCGCCAGGCGAACGGCGAGCGAACGAACTCATAGCCGATCCGGTTCCAGATTTCATACGCGCCCGCCTGCAAAACCGTGAACGGGTAGGCCAGCAAAGCGCCCTCTTTGGGCAGCTCCGTGTCCACCTTGTCGGCGTCAACGGAAATTTGCAGCCACTTCCGCCCCGACAGCCATTCGTCGTGGCCCCACCCGGCAATATTGGGCTTGACGTTGGCGCCGCCGAACGCTTCGGCTTCGAGCCAGACATAAGGCGGGGCGTCGCGGGCCAGAACGGGGGTCGCCAACCCGGTCGCCCGCATCGTCAGAAACGCCAGCAGGGCGAACCGGGACACGCGCCGCAGCGTCGTTGTTGCGAAGTTCATGGGCGGATTTCCTGTGGGATGATGGGGAAGGCCACCTAACCCCCTGGCCCCCTCCCAATCGCCGACGCGCTTCCCATTCCCCACCGGGGAAGGGGGAACCTGAACACTAAATCATGCGGGTCAAGCGAAGGTTGGTGTTGGCGGCGGTTTTGTTCTCGGTTGTTTCGCTTCTCAACTTACGGGAACAAAAGCACGCTCGCTGGTTCGCGCTCCCCCTTCCCCACCGGGGATGGGGGCCAGGGGGTTAGGTGAATTCCGCCAGCGAGGGGCCAGAGGGACAGGTAAATTCTCACCGTGACGCGAACTGCAAAATGGCGTCGTCCGGGCCGACGGGACAGGGGCGCTGCTCCGACATTTTCTTTTCCGCAAACTGCGGGTTGCCGAGCGCGTTGTAGCACATGATAAACGACCGACGGTGATGGTCGGACTCGTTGGGGCCGGAAGCGTGCAGCAGGTTGCAATGGAAGAAGAGCGTGGAACCGGGCGTCATCTCGCAGTACACGCGCTCAAACAGGGTTTCCACGTAGGGGATGCGGTTAGGATCGGCCCCGGTTTGGGTTCCGATTTTATCGTGGCTCAGACGACCCAGACGGTGCGAGCCGCGCAGGACTTGCAGACAGCCGTTCTCTTGGGTGGCCGGGTCGAGGGCAACGAACGCGCTGATCATGCGGGGAAACGCGAAACCCTGATTGTACCAGTAGCCGTAATCCTGATGCCACTCCCACGCGCCGCCCGCCCGCGCCTCTTTCAGCATCACCTTGCCGTGAAAAAACGCGATTTCCTCGTTCAGCAGGACGCGAACGTTGTTGACAATGCGGGGGCAGGTCGAGGCCCCCGCCCAGATGTCGTCGCCCAATTCGTGCCAGATAGCGAGCTTGGCGGTTTTGCCGCTGGAATCGGCGTTGCCCCGCGTGGACGCGCCCACCCGGTCGCCGCCCTCCACGTCGGCGAGCATGGCCCGCACCTCGTCCGGCGTGAAGAGACCGGGAACCAGAACATAGCCGTCGCGCTGATAATTGGCGACCAATTCGTCGGTAAGATACATGGAACGCGGTTCTCCTTGCTTGAAAACGGCTCGAAAAGACGCTTGAAAAGCCCGAAAGGACTTTTAAGAAGCCGAACGCTTCGCAACGATTGGGGGCGCGGGCGGTCAGCCCAGATTTTCCAACGCGCCCGTAAAATCGGCCATCGTCAGGACTTTGCTGACGCCCCTGTTGGCGTCGTCGGCGATGCGAATCAGAGCCTGCAGGCCCGCCTCGTTGACCAGGGCTTTGATGTCGGCCCCGCTGTATCCTTCGGTCTGCACGGCCAGGGCGTCCAAGTCCACGTCGGGGCCGAGATTGGCGCGGCGCGTGCTGACCACAAACAACTGCTTGCGCGACTCCAGGTCAGGGATCGGGATTTCGATTTCGCGCGACAGCCTGCCGCCTCGCCGCAGGGCCGGGTCGAGCATATCCGGGCGGTTGGTCGCGCCGATGAGGAACACGCGATTGTTCGGCGTGATGCCGTCCATTTCCTGTAGGAACTGGTTGACGACTTTATCGGAATGAATCGCGATGCCGCCCTGTCGGATGGGCAGAAGGGCGTCAATCTCATCCACAAAAATAATCGCGGGCGGGTTGGCGCGGGCTTTGGCGAACAGGTCGCGGACGCGCTTTTCGCTTTCGCCGACATACATCTGATGTATGTCGGCGGGCGTGATGGCGTAAAAATTGCACTTGGCCTCATTCGCCAGAATGCGCGCAATCGTGGTTTTGCCGGTTCCGGGCGGGCCTTTCAGCAGAATGCCCGTAGGGGATTGGACGCCCAGTTCGCGGGCCAGGTCGGGCTTTTCCAGCATTAGCTGCATCTGCCGAAGTTCGCGCTTCACGCGCGGGTTCAGCACCAGATCGTCCCACGTCATTTGTCCGGCGGGAATCTGGTTTTCCGTGACCGTGCGCGCCACGCTCTGCTCATACGACTGCGCCAGCCCGGTGTAGGAGGAGTTGGCGGGGTCGAGGACGGCGGCGCGGCGGGCGGCTTGCTCGGCCTCTTCGCGGCGGTCGAGGGCTTGCAGCGCCCGCGCCAGGTAGTGGTGGGCGCGGGCGTGGCCCTCGTCGCGCTCGATGACCGACTTCAGGTAATGCACCGAGTCGGTGAGCAGCTGCCGGTACGCCTGAAACTTGCGCTTGCCTTCGCGGGCGGTCTGATCCAGCCCGAAGACCTGCGCGCCATACGCGACGGCCATATCCGCGAGTGAGGGTTTGTCGGCCTCGCCCTGATTCCACAAGGCCCAGCCCAGCCGGAACCGAGCTTCGGCGCTGTCGGGGTCGAGCGCGACGGCCTTGCGGAACGCCTCGACCGCGCCGTTCCAATCGTAAACGCGGGCGCGCTGCATTCCCCGATGCAGGGCGTCCTCGGTGGTTTCGGTTTCCATTTCTATTTCTGGCAAATCTATCGGTACGTTGGGCATGATACTTTCAGTACGGAAGCGACGGGCGACGGGTTTTGCGGGATTGAAACCTCGCGTAGTAGGAGAACGGGAAGAGAACGGGATTGAAACCCCCTTCTAAAATGCAAGCCCTCCTGCGAGGGCTAAAGGCCAATGCCGCCCCGCCAATCTGTTTCCGTCCGCCAAGACGCCGAAGAGCAAGCGTATATTTAGCCCGCCCTGGCAGACGAGCGCAGAGCGCGTCTTCCGTTCGCGGAAACGAGTTCAAAGCGCGCATTGCAGCCCGCGCAGGCGGGCTGTGCATTTCAGAACGGGGTTTCAATCCCGTTCTCCCCCGTCTCCCGCGCCTTGCGTTATTCGACGAATTCGACCGGGCCGACCGGCGGAATCAAGCCCTGCGCCGCGCCCTGATCCAGAAACATCTGGATGCTGCGCCGTCCGGCGTCGCCCATGTCAATCGTCCAATCGTTCACGTACATCCCGACGAACGTGTCCGCCGTCTCGCTGTCCATTTCGCCCGCGTACTGCATGGCGTGGTCGAGAGCCTTGCGGCGGTTCGCCAGCCCATGCACGATGCTGGCCTTCAGGACGCGGCTGGCCCGCGCCTGCACGTCGGGCGCGAGGTCTTTGCGGATCGCGTTCACGCCGAGCGGAAGCGGCAGGCCGGTCTCGTCCTTCCACCAGCGGCCCAAATCCAGAATGTTGTACAGGCCAAGCGATTCGTGGGTAAGCTGGCCCTCGTGAATCAGCAGTCCGGCGTCCACCTCGCCCGCCGCCACCGCCTGCATGATCTTGTCGAAGGGCATGACGACGTATTCGAACTTGCGCCCCAGGTAGAGCGACAGCGACAGGAACGCGCTTGTGAGCAGGCCGGGGATCGCGATTTTCACGCTGGGCAGGTCGGCGGGCAGCATCGGCTCACGCACCACGATCATCGGGCCGTACCCGTCGCCCATGCTCGCGCCGTGCGTCAGAATGGCGTATTTGTCGTGAACGTAAGCGTAGGCGTGAACCGAAATCGCCGTAAATTCCAGCCGTCCCTCGCGCGCCCAGTCGTTGAGGGTTTGAATGTCGCGCAGGACGTGCTGAAATTGCAGGCCTTCGGCGTCCACCAGATGTTCTGCAAGGCCGTAGAACATGAACGCATCGTCGGAGTCGGGGCTGTGTCCCAGCTGCATCGGGACAACTTCCGGGCGCGCGATGGTTTCGATTGACATAGTAAATCTCGCTTTCAGAATTGGCAGGAAGAACGCGGCAAAATAAACGACAGAACCTCTTTAATAACGTTTCACGGCTCCTATTTTACCTCGAAAACCCTGCCGCGCGCGAAAAAATCCCACCCGCGCCCAGCGAAACGCCCGCGCCGCCCGACACCCGATTTCAACCGGCTGCAATTCAAACGCAGCGCGACCCGCCAGTGATCGCCTCGCCGCCAATCATGCCTGCCTCGTAACTATTGCGCTTAGAGCATAACGAAGCGCAATAACTACGTTTACAGCGTAACGAACTGCGCGGTTTCCATGCCCGCGAGGGCGCGCAGTTGAGTCATCAGGTCGGGACTGAGCGGGTCGTCCACGAGTAGGGCCATGATCGCCCGCCCGCCCGCACTCTCGCGCCCGACGTGCATTCCCGCGATGTTGATGCCCGCCTCGCCCAGCAGCGTGCCGACTTTACCGATTATGCCCGGTCGGTCGGTATGCTGCGTCACGACCATGCTGCCAAAGGGCGCAATATCTACGTGGTAGCCGTCAATGTGAACGATACGGACTTCGGTTCCGGTCACGGTTCCGCAGATCGTGCGGTCGCCGCCGGGCAGATGGACGCGGATGGACAGCAGGCAGGCGTGTTCCGGCGACGTGCGGCTGAATGATTCCGTCACTTTGATGCCGCGCTGTTCGGCCAGGAGGGGAGCGTTGACCAGGTTCACCGGGTCTTCCAGCATTGGCGTCATCAGCCCCTGCAAAGCGGCGCGCGTGATAGATTCGGTCGGAACGCCGTCGAAGTCGCCGTTGAAGCCGATTTCCACGGCGTTGATCGCTCGCCCCGCGCCCGCCGCGTCGCGCGCCAGCTGCGTGTGCAGGCTGCCGATTTTCGCGGCAAGGACGAGATAGGGGGCGACGCGCGCCATTTCCGAGGCGGACACGGCGGGCAGGTTCACGGCGCTGCGGGCGGGCTTGCCCTGCAGCACGTCGCCGATCTGCTCGGCAATGTCAATCGCGACGTTGATCTGCGCCTCTTCGGTCGAGGCTCCCAGATGCGGCGTGATCACGTTTTCCGCCAGCGACAGAAGCGGATTGTCCGGTTCCGGCGGCTCTTTGCTGAAGACATCGAAGGCGATGCCGCCCACTTTGCCGCTTTTCACGGCTTCCGCAAGGGCCGTTTCGTCCACGATGCCGCCCCGCGCGCAATTGATGATTCGCACGCCGTCCTTCATCGTCGCCAGCTGTTCGGCCCCGATCATGCCGCGCGTATCGTTGTTGAGCGGAACATGAATCGTGATGAAATCGCTGCGGCGGTACAGGTCGTCGAGCGCGACCAGCTCCACGCCCGCCCGCTGCGCGCTTTCCGGCGTGGCGAACGGGTCGTAGGCGATCACGACGGTCTCGAAACTTTTCATGCGCTGGGCCACGCTGCGCCCGATTTTGCCCAATCCCACGA
>JBBRNU010000145.1:0-8675 GCA_038230115.1 Chthonomonadales bacterium
AACCCCACGCCTTCGCTCCCTTCTCCCATGCAGGGAGAAGGGCCGGGGATGAGGGTAGACCCAAGAGTTTTCATTTGCTTTAAAGCAGGGCGGCATTGCAGCCCGCGCAGGCGGGCTTCGCATTTCAGAACGGGCATTTATTCCCGTTCCGCCAACCCCATTCTATCAACCTATTCGATCCGCCTTTCAGAAAAATCTTCAGGCCCGCTTCACGCCTTACGCTTCGCGGCGCGGCGAAATCGTCACCTCGATGGGCGGGTGGCCGTTGATGGTGACCTGCGGGTTCCCCTCGGCCTGCTTCGCGCGCACCGCCCGCCGATGCGACCAGATCGTCAAGCCGAGCCAGCCCGCCACCAGAATCTTGAACCCGTTTTGAAACAGGGGAAACGCGAACGGCTGGCACAGCGCGAAAATGCCGAGCAGGATCAGCCCGACCGAAATCGCCTCCATCGCCTGCCCGAATCGTCCTGAAAGCATCGGCACACCCCTTCGGTTTCTATTTTACTCTCTACTGCGTCAGCGCCAGCGTAGTTTCACGGTCGAACAGATGGGCGCGCGACTGGTCAATCCGCATTTGCAGCGTATCGCCGATTTTGGCCGTGAAGGTCGGCAGCGTGCGGACTTTGAAAACATGGCCGGTCAGCCGAACGTCCACGATGTTTTCCGAGCCGAGCGGTTCCACGACATACACCTCGACCGGATCGAATTCCGGCTGCGCGTCGTGCCGCAGGGCCACGTCCTCCGGGCGCACGCCCAGGATCAATTCCACGCCGGTCGGCGCATTCGCGAACCGGCTCCGCGCGCTCGCCTGAACCGGAAGCGCGCGGTCGCCTTCCAGAAGCAGCGTGGAACGGTCGCTCGCCAGCCGGCAGGGAATGAAGTTCATCGCCGGAGAGCCGATGAAGCCCGCCACAAAGAGATTGGCCGGGCGGTCGTATACGTCGGCGGGCGTTCCCAGCTGCTGCACGACGCCGCCGTACATAATGGCGATTTTATCCGCCATGCTCATCGCTTCCAGTTGGTCGTGCGTGACGTAGATGGTCGTCGCGCCCTGATCGCTTTGCAGGCGCTTGATTTCGGCCCGCATTTCGGTTCGCAGCTTGGCGTCCAGGTTCGACAGCGGCTCGTCCATCAGGAACACTTTGGGGCGGCGCACAATCGCCCGGCCAATCGCCACGCGCTGCATCTCGCAGCCCGACAGCTTGCCCGGTTTGCGGTTCAGCAGGCGCTCGATTCGTAGTTTTTTCGCCGCTTCGTTGACCCGCTCATCAATGATGCGCTTGGGCGTTTTGACCGCTTTCAAGGGGAATGCCAGATTTTCGGCGACCGTCATGTGCGGGTAAATGGCGTATTGCTGAAAGACCATCGCAATATCGCGCGCCGAGGGCGGCAGCTTCGTCACGTCCTCGCCGTCAATCAAAATCTGGCCGCCGTCGGGAATTTCCAGTCCGGCGATACAGCGCAGGGTCGTGGTTTTGCCGCACCCGGACGGGCCGAGAAAAACCATGAACATGCCGTCCTCGATGTCGAGCGAAGTGTTGTTGATTGCAATGTTCTGGTCGAAGCGCTTGAGCAAATTTTTAACTTGAACTTGTGCCATTGGTTCCTGTTAGGTAGTGAAAAGTTGAAATTGGGATTGAGCCGGGCCGGTTTTGCTGACCGTTCCGGCGTTATTCGTTTTCGAACTCACGGTCGCCGCGCAAGCCCCGTTCGCGCAAGCGTTGATCGGCCCACGCCGCGTCGTCGCCTTCGAGGAGCGGCTCGGCATCCTGCGAATAGTCCAGGCTGCGACCGTAGCCGGAGTCGTCGTAGCATTGGTCGAAAACGGCCTGCAAGTCCAGTGTCACGTCAGCGTCCGGCGACTCCAGCGGAATGCGAATGCGCGGCAAACGCTCGCGCAGAGAAATCGGCCAGACTTCAAACTGCTCCAACGATTGCCCGCCGCGATGCAGGCTGACCGCATACTCCCACGTCCTGCCGTGACGCTCGCGAATGCGCTGTCGGGGTGGGGCGATGGTAGGCGCGCCCGCGCGCAAAAAGTCCATTTCGACCAAGTGCGTGGAACTCCTGAGCAGCTGGCTTTGCTTCCTGAGATACTCGGCGTGGCCGCTGCCGTTCTCTTTGTTGGCGGGACTGAGCAGTTCAATCGCCGTAATGACGCGCGTTCTTTCCCGCACGGAAACAACGGCGATAGAAGACTCGACCGGCGCTTCCTCATAGAAAGGGAAGGGCGATAATTCGAGGGGCAGGTCGGCGGCTTCCGGCGGGGGCGGAGCGACCGTTGCGCCGCCCGCCGTTCGGGAAGGCATTACGCTTATCTGTTCCAAAAGCGAAACGTCCGGGCGAATGCGCGCCCCGGTCGGCAGGAGCGCGACCCGCTCTTCCAAACGAGCGATGTAATGCGGCGGCATGACGCGGTTCAGGGCCGTGCTGATATAGACGATCAGCCGAGAATGCGCGTCGTACCAGAGACTTTCAAGATAGGGGTCCATGCCGGGAAACGGGCTTGGCATTCCAGTTTCTCCTTGCGCGACGACGGGAAAGCGAACCCGCCTGCCGCCTGACGACCGCGAACCGTTCGTCCGCTATCGTCCACAAACAAAAAGGTCGTATCCAGCCAACTTACAACAGTTCGACGGCATTCTGCGGGCGAAGGTTTTGTTCGCGCAGAAGTTGATCGGCCCATGCCGTGTCGTCGCCTTCGAGAGGCGGCTCGGCATCCTGCGAATAGTCCAGACTGCGACCGTAGCCCGAAGCGTCGTAACAGCGCGTAAAGACAGTCTGCAAATCGAGAACTATGTCCGGCGTGTTCGGGTCGAGCGGCACAAGAACGAGCGGCAGCGGCTCGCGCAGGCGAACCGGCCACAACTCGAATGTGTAGCGGTTGTAGCCGCGATGCAGGCTGATGAGATAATCGCAGCGCCGCTGGCGGTCGGCCCCGATATGGGGGCGTGGCGCGACGAGCGTGTCCTGGCCCTCGCGCAGCAGGTCAATCTCCAGCAGATGGGTCGGGCTGTGCAGGATTTCCCGCTGTTTTTCCACATAGGCGCGGCGGCCCGCCCCCGAAGTTTTGTTGGACGGACTGAGCAGTTCAATTGTCGTGACGACCCGGCTGCGGTCACCGGTCTTGTAAATTTCGATGTACGGCTCGCTCGGCCCGTCGTCGGGCAGCAGAGTCAGCGTGAGCGGGGCGGCGGCGCTTCGTTCCCTGTCGGAAGGGCCGTCCGCCGATTCTCCAGGCGCGTCGTCAGGCCGTTCCGCGACCGCCACGCCACCGGTTTCCAGGTTGGTTTCGCCGCCTTGCCGCGTTTGCGGAGTCGGGCGCGTTCTGGAATGCAGGACGGCGACATCCGGCAAAATCTGTCCGCCGCCCGGCTGCACGTACAGGCGCTCGTCCACTTTCGCGACATAGGCGGGCGGCAGCAGCGCGTTCAGAGCCTCGCGAATATACGTGATGTAGCTCTGATGCAGGTCGCGCCAGAAATCGGGACCTTCAAGATAGGGGTCCATGCCGGGAAACGGGCTTGGCATTCCAGTTTCTCCTTCCTAACAACAGAGACGCTTCGCGCCCAACCAAGAGACGCTTTGCGACGCCCTCAGCGTTTGATGGCCCCGAAGGTCACGCCGCGCAGCAGGTGCTTTCGCATCAGGAAGGTGAAGATGGCGGCGGGAATGAGATACAGCAGCGTTCCCGCCGCGATTGGCCCCCAATCCACGCCGCCGGAACCCGTTCGGGCGATGATCGAGGGCGGCGCGGTCAAAGGCTGCGCCGGGGCGAGAATCTGCGCGAAGGCGAACTCGTTCCACGCCGTGATGAAGCAAAAGACCGCCGTCGCCGCCATGCCGGTCGTCGCCTGCGGCAGCGACACTTTGCGAAACGCCGCGAAGCGCGAATAGCCGTCCAGCAGCGCGGCGTCGTCGTACTCGTGCGGTATCTCGTCGAAGAAGCCTTTCATCAGGTAGGTCGAAAAAGACAGGTTGAAAACCGTATACAGCAGAATCAGGCCCAGATGCGTGCCGAGCAGTCCCAGTTTCTGGAACATCAGGAAAATCGGAATGACGACGGCGATGGCGGGCAGCATGCGTGTGCTGAGAATGAAAAACAGCAGGTCGCCCTTGCCCTTGATCGGGAAGCGGGCGAGCGCATACGCGGCCATCGTGCCAAGCGCAACCGCGAGAATTGTTGACAGCCCGCCGATGAACAGGCTGTTGCCCAGTTGACCGGGGAAACTCGTCAGGCCGGTCACTTTGCCATCACTGCTGTTGCCCTGCCGCTGGTAAATAAGCGAGTCATAATTTTCCAGGGTGGGCGCAAAGGCGAATTTGGGCGTCAGGGCGTTGATGTCCTGCGGCGACTTCACGCTCGTCGCGCCGATCCAGAAAATCGGCAGCAGGTACAGGCCGAGCGTGAGCGCAATTGTAACGTAAGCCAGCAGGGTGCGTCCTCGCTGCGGCAACTTCACGACGACGACCAAGCCCGCGACCAAAATCAAAAGCGGCAGGACGTGCGCGGCGAGCCAGGGGAGAGTGCCGAGCGCGTAGGGCCACAGCGTCAGCGCGGCCAAAACGCCCACGATGCGCGCGGGACTTTCCAGCAGCCAGCCCAGAATCGGCACGTGGGCCAATCGCTCCGGGAGGTCGCCCAGCAGGGGCGTGTCGTCGTTAATGCCCTCGCCGCGAATGCGGGCGAGCAGCTTGATGTACAGGTTGGCAAGCCCGATGATGATCAGCAGAATGATGTAGGCGAGGGCGCAGGCCTGCCCTGTGTCGTGGAACGAGAACGCGCGGTTGTACAGGTTGTACGAGACGGTTTCCGTCGTTCGGCCCGGCCCGCCTTTGGTCAGAACGTAAATCAGGTCGAATAATTTGAAGCAGTCCATCGTGCGAAACAGGAGCGCGACCATCAGCAAGGGCGCGATCATGGGAATCGTGATGTGGCGGAACTTGAACCAGCCGGACGCGCGATCCACCTCGGCGGCTTCGTACAGATGCGGCGGCACGGCGGACAATCCCGCGAGCGCGATCAGCATGACGAACGGCGACCACATCCACGTGTCGGTGATGACGAGCGCGTACAGGGCGTAAGTCCGGTCGTTGAGCCAGTTGACCGGGTTGGCGGGGTCTTGCAGGTGCGCGGTCTGGAGCAGGTAGTTGACCAGCCCTTTGCTCGGCTCGAACATGAAGCGCCAGAACAGCCCGACCACGACCGGCGACAGCATCATGGGCAGGAGGAGCAGGGTCGTGACCATGCCCTTGATGCGAAAGGTTCGGTTCAGGAGCAGGGCCAGCCCGAAGCCTATGAGCATTTGCGCGCCGACCGCGAAAAGCGTGAAGCGCGCGGTCAGCCAGAACCGCTCGTTGACGGCGGGATCGGCCAGCAGGGTCGTGTAGTTTGCGCCCCCGACCCAGACGGCGGGGTGACTGCTCGTGCCGTTGTAGCTGCAGAACGAGAGGTAGAGCGACCAGACGAGCGGAAACACGTTGATGGCGACGAGCAGCAAAAACGTCGGCAGCAAAAAAACGTTCGCGATGCCCCGATCCGTCAGATTTCCGACGGGGCGGGGCGTGCGAATCGTGGCGGGCAAATTCGTGGCTTGCGTTGTCTCCACGCGGTGGAGTCCTCCTGAAAGCGTCGTGTTTTCAAACCTGACGGGCGCGAAGCGCGCGTGGTTTTTATAGCCTCGAACACCAACCCCGCCTACTTCAGAACGCCCGCCGTCTTGAGAATGTCGGTATGCTCTTTGGCGACCGCGTCCAGGGCGGCTTTCGGGGCTTCTTGATCCGCGGCGACCGAATTCCAGTGGTTCTGGCACGATTCGAGCAGCTTGGCATAGACCGGGATGTTGTAAAAGTCTTTCAGAAACGGCTGGCTTTGGGCGAACGCGGCGTTGTAGGGCGCATAGGTCGGGAACTGCGGCGATTTCAGCACTTCAATGTTGGCCGTCAGGCCGCCCTTTTGCGCCCACTTCTGCTGGTTTTCGCGCTTCTCGAACCAGGCCAGAAACTTTTTCGCCGCGTCCTGGCGCTTCGAGTAGGCCGAGAGCGCGATGCCCTGCCCGCCCAGCGCGATAAAGTGGCCCTTCTCCCCGGCAGGCGACACGAAGAACCCGGTCTTGTCAATATTGGCTTTGTTTTTGCCTTTCGCGCTCGCGTCCGTGAAGCCGGGCATAAAAGCGTACCATTCCTCGGCCATCGCCACCTGCCCGCTCGCAAAGGCTTCCAGCGTCTCGTTGAAATAGTAGGACTGCGAGCCGGGCGGGGTGAATTTTCGCAGGCCGTCTTTGCCCGCGTAGAAATCCAGCGCGGCGACGGCGGCGGGCGAATTGATGACGCCTTCCACCTTGCCGGTCGCATCTTTCAGGTCGCCGCCCTGCCCCCACAGCACCTGCTCGAAACCCATCGTCATCGCGTCGTAATCTTTCGAGTAGAACAGGGCCGCGCCGTAGAGTTTCTTGTCCGGGCGCGTGAAGAACTCGGCGACGTCGCGGAACTCTTTCCAGGTCGCGGGCGTGGTCAATTCGCGGCCATATTTCGCCCGGAACGCGGTTTTTTCAGTGGGGGCTTCAAACAAGTCTTTGCGGTACGCGAAGCCGATGCCGTCGGCCTCGCAGGGCAGGGCGTAGTATTTTTTGCTGCCCTGCGGATACTCGCCATACGCGGTCAGGGCGGCGGGCGAAATCTCGTCCATCTTCACGTTGTCTTTGGCCCAGTCGGTCAATTCGACGTAATGGCCCTCGGTCGCGCCCTGTCCGAGCCACTGGCTGTCGCCAATGATGAGGTCGTAATTGTCGCTTTTGCCTGCCCAGACGGTCGTGGTAATTTTATCCTGAAACTGCGGCCAGGGAATTTGCTCGACCTGGACGGGGATTTTCGTTTCCGCCGTGAAATCCGCCGCCAGTTCCTGCAAAAAGTCGGCGGGCGCCCACTGCGCCCAGGCGATCACGACTTTGTTGTCGCCGCCCGCGCCGGCCGACGTCGAGGCGGGCGTGGCTGCGCCCGGAGTCGGAGCGGCGTTGTTCGCCGAGCCGTCGCCCTTGCCGCCGCACCCGGCCAGCAGCAGCGCGCCCAGCCCCAGCGCGCCGACCATGCCAAAATAATTACGCACGAATGCCTCCTTCAATGTCTTGTACGTCCGGTTTCGCCGTTGAAAAATGTTACCTTCGTGAGCCGGGCCCATCAAAGCCTTATTCTGAAAGCGCTCCTGTGCCGGGCCTATAAAAGACCCGGCACAGGCGCGCTTTTAGAATGGGCCTTCATAGCCCCGGCGCGAATTATAAGGTTCGCCCCATTGCCTGCGCGATGGCGCGCAGTTCTTCCATCGTTTCGGCGAACTGACGGGGATCGAGCGATTGCGCGCCGTCGGAAAGCGCCTGCTTGGGGCAGGGATGCACTTCGAGGATCAGGCCGTCCGCGCCCGCCGCCAGACTCGCCCGTGACAGGGCCGGAACATAGCGCGCCACGCCCACGCCATGCGACGGGTCCACGATGACCGGCAGATGGGACATATGCTTGAGGACGGGAACCGCGTTCAAGTCGAGCGTGTTGCGCGTGTAGGCGCGGTCCAGGGGATGGACGCCCCGCTCGCATAGTAGGACGTCGGCAGTTCCGTGATGCAACAAATATTCCGCCGCCAGCAGAAACTCGTCGAGCGACGCGCTCGGCCCGCGCTTGAGGAGCGTGGGATGCCCGGACTTGCCCGCCGCGATCAGTAGGGGATAATTCTGCATGTTGCGCGCCCCGATCTGCAAAATGTCGGCGTGTTCGGCCACGAGCGGCACGTCTTCGGGAGCCATGACCTCCGTCACGGTCAGCAGATTCAGCGACTCGCCGACTTCGCGCAGCAACCGCAGCCCTTCCAGGCCCAGCCCCTGAAACGCATATGGCGACGTGCGCGGCTTGTACGCGCCGCCGCGCAGGACTTTTGCGCCAGCGGCCTGCACCGCGCGGGCCGTCTCGAACAGCTGCTCCCGGCTTTCAATCGAGCATGGCCCCGCCATTACGACGCAGGCCGGGCCGCCGATTTCGACGCCCTTGATTCGCACGACCGTATCCACGCGCCGAAACTCGCGCGAGGCCAGCTTGTAGGGGCGGCTGATTTGTACGACGTGGTCTACGCCGGGCAGCGATTGCAGCGTCTGCGTCAGCGGCTCGCGCAGGTCGGGCGGGATGGCGCTCGCCACGCCAATCGCGACCTGCGCGTCCCCTGGCAGGCGCAAGGCGGTCATTTTATGCGCCTCGATGCGGCGCATCACGTCGTCAATCTGCTCCGGCGCGGCGTCGGCGTTCATCAAAACCATCATAGCGGCAAACCGTTCCTCTCCGAATTGGGCCGTCGTTGGCGGTCTCTCATTCGACACGCCCCCGCAAAACTCCTGCTCGTCTCCTGCTGTCTTCTGTATCTTGCTGCATCTTGCGCTGCGTCTCGCCCTCAGAACACAGCCCGCTTTTTGGAACGCGCCGGCGTCAACTCGCCTTGCGGTTGAGACGACAGCGCCTGAAGCGGAAATAAATTGCTTGAACTTCCGCGAACCCGAGGGTTTGGCACACATCTTGCAAGCCACGCTTTGACAGAACAGCGAATGGCTGCCTGAGTGGACGAGCCGCCGTTTGCATTTTCTGTTTCTTCTCTACCCCTGCTATCCGCTAAGAAAGAGGATTACGCATGAAAACAATGT
>JBBRNU010000146.1:0-8522 GCA_038230115.1 Chthonomonadales bacterium
CGCTCCTGCAAGTTCTCTTTATCGTAGGAGGAGTCGGTGTTTTCGATCTGCGCCTTGATCTGGTTGATCCGGCCCATGATCGACTCTTCCGTGCCGCCGCCCTTGATAATCGTGGTCTCTTCTTTGCCGACGACGATCTTCTCCGCCGTGCCGAGGAAGGTCAGGTCGGTGTTTTCGAGCTTGATGCCCAGGTCGTCGGTGATGAACTTGCCGTTGGTCAGGATCGCGATGTCTTCCAGCATGGCCTTGCGGCGGTCGCC
Source organism: Chthonomonadales bacterium (assembly GCA_038230115.1). GTDB lineage: Bacteria > Armatimonadota > Chthonomonadetes > Chthonomonadales > Chthonomonadaceae > JBBRNU01. The sequence continues at coordinate 261 of JBBRNU010000146.1, forward strand.
GAAGCCGGGGGCTTTCACGGCCACGCTGTTGATGATGCCGCGAATCTTGTTCACGACTAGGGTCGCCAGCGCGTCGCCGTCCACGTCTTCGGCGATGATGACGATGGGGCGGCGGGACTGCGCGACTTTTTCGAGAACGGGGATCAGGTCGGCGGCGGCGCTGACCTTCTTCTCATAAATGAGAATGTAGGGGTTCTCGATGACGGCTTCCATGCGCTCCGGGTCGGTCACGAAGTAGGGCGAGATGTAGCCCTTGTCGAACTGCATTCCGTCCACGAAGTCGGTGTAGGTCTGGAGCGACTTGGACTCTTCGACCGTAATGACGCCGTCCTGCCCGACTTTTTCGATAGCGTCGGCGACGAGCGTGCCGATTTCGGGGTCGTTGCCCGCAATGGACGCGACATTGGCGACTTTGGCCTTGTCGCCCTTGACGGAAATCGAGAGCGACTTGAGTTCTTCAATCGCTTTGGCGACGGCGGTTTCGATGCCTTTTTTTACGAGCAGCGGGTTGCCGCCCGCGGACACGTAGCGCAGACCTTCATTGACGATGGACTGGGCGAGAACGGTGGCCGTCGTGGTTCCGTCGCCCGCGACGTCATTGGTCTTGCTGGCGACTTCCTTGACCAATTGCGCGCCCATGTTCTCGTAGGGGTCTTCGAGTTCGACTTCTTTGGCGACCGTCACGCCGTCTTTGGTGATGGTGGGCGAACCGTATTTTTTGTCAATGACGACGTTGCGGCCTTTCGGTCCGAGTGTCACTTTGACGGCGTTGGCGACGGCGTTGGCGCCGCGTTCGAGGGCGCGTCGGGCCTCTTCGTCAAATTTCAATTGCTTTGCAGCCATTCGGGTTCTCCTTTGAAGGGGTGTCTGGACTGCCGGGATGATAAATAACCCGGCAGGGCGGCTCCGCGCTCGGCGAAACGTCTTGATTGACGCGGGGCGGGAAGCCTGAATTTTCAATTTCCGGCGCGTGAAGGCCTTCAGGCCTGAATGACGGCAAAAATTTGGTCTTCGTCGAGAATGACGAAATCCTGGCCTTCGAGAGTGGTTTCGGTTCCGCCATACTTGGAGTAAAGGACTTTGTCGCCGACTTTGACGGCGAGTTCCTTGACGGTTCCGTCGTCGAGCAGACGTCCGGTTCCGACGGCGGTCACGATGCCTTCCTGGGGCTTCTTTTTGGCGCTGTCGGGAATGAAGAGACCTCCGGCGGTCTTTTCTTCGCCCTCGCTGGGCTTGACGACAACTTTGTCTCGCAGCGGTCGCAATGCCATTCCGTATCCTCCTCAGCCCCTGGGGGCGATGCACAAATCGGTTTTCGCGCCGGACGCTAACCATGCGCTCTCGTTGCGGACAGGGCTTGCATGTTGGCGCTCTCCGGTCGCGAGCGCTAAGATAGAATACTAGAACTTCGGTCGGATTGTCAAGGGGGCCAGGTATTTTTTCCTGCGCCGGGACGAATTTATCCGTTTGAACAGGGATCGGAAAGGCGGCGTCCGACGGGACTGTCCGAGTAGGACAATATCGCGACCGTATTTTGCGGAAAAGCGACGGATTTCAACGAAAGGGCGCGAGTTGGCACAATTCTTGCAGGACGTAAGAAAAAGGTCGCTGGCGCACGAGGAGAACCGAACCCGCGCGGCGAATTTAACGCAGCCCCTCGAAATCCTCGCGATCATTTTGCGTAAGTATCCGAGCGCAAGCAGAATTATGAATTTCCTCGCTCCCGCGCACGACCTCCCCCTACACACAGCCCGCACTGAAGCGGCTAGAGAATGGAAAAGAAAATGAACATGACAAAAGGAAGATGGCTTCTATCGCTGTCGGCAGTCGTCTGCGCGCTCTCCCTGTCGGGCTGCGGCGGAGGCGGGGGTGGCAGTTCCAGTTCCACTCCGGCTGCCAACACGGGCAATACGAACACCGGCAATACCGGCAACACGCAGACCAATACCGGTAATGGCAACGTGGCGACGCCGCCGCCTGGCACGGTTGTCAGCGGCGGGGGAACCACGCCGAAACCGACGCCCGTTGTCGTCACGACCGTGAAGGTGTTTCCGGCGACCCCCTCCGTCGAAGCGGGCAAGACGATCACGCTGACGGCCCTCGGACTGGATGCCAACGGGACGCCGGTCGTGGTAGATGCCGGAAACTGGATTTGGACGAGCAGCAACGGCTCGGTCGCCCTGCTGACGGCAATCGGCGACCACGTGACCGTAACCGGCGCGGGCGCGGGAACGGCCACGATTACGGCGCAGGAAGCCAGCTCCAAAGTGTCGGCGACCTCGACGCTGACGGTCGTCGCGGCGGGCAAGAACCCCGGCTCCCCGCCCGGCGGAACCGGCGGCACGACCGGCAACGGCACGAGTGGAACCGGGGGAACCGGCGGCACAGGAGGAACCGGGGGAACGGGCGGGACGACCAGCACGACAACGGTGGTTTATACCAACGACTTCATCAATGGCGCGGGCGCGGAATGGTCCAATACCAAAACCGAGGTGACGCCGGGAACGACGCGACGGGCCAGCACGCGCTTCCTGGGCGAGTTCGGCCACGAGACGATCACCCTGTCGCAGGCGAACCTGCCCGCGCATAGCAGCGTGACAATCGAGTTCGATCTGTTCATCATTCGCTCGATGGACGGCAACACTCCGTTCGGGGATTTGGGGCCGGACGTCTGGGAGCTGAACGTGGACGGCGGGCCGGTTCTGCTGCACACGGCGTTCAGCAACATCAACCCGGTGTCGGCGCTGGGCAGTTTCCCGGCGGGCTACTTCCAGTCCTTCCCGGACGCTTATCCGGGCGGCAACAACCCGTACCAGACGGGCGCGGCGGAAATCGGCACGCTGGGCTATGTGTGGTCGTCGGGCGGGGTGTTCGCCGACAGCGTGTATCATTTGAAATATACGTTCCCGAATACGGCCAGCGCGGTGAAGTTCAACTTCGTCGGCCAGCAGACGCAGGGCATTGACGACGAGAGTTGGGGCTTGAAAAACGTGGTCGTGAGCGTTACCGCTCCTTAAGCGGAACGAAGCGCGTTTTGGCGCGGTCGCCAGTAGTTGTTCGCAGGGGCGGAGCGAATTCGCTTTGCCCCGCCTTGCTTTTCAATTCAATGACCGCCTGTCGAAAGTCGGGCATTGGGTTTGTCAAAGCGGGCTGGGCCTGAATTTGGAAACGAATTGTTCTGGCGCTTGCCAGACGCGGCAATTTAGGTTATAATGGGTTTGGGCGCAACAGGAAATCCCCTGTTGCGCTTTTGCCGTTTGGGAGGCCGGGAAACAGGGAGGCGAGACGATTATGCCGCAGTATCAGCAGCAGAAAAAAGGGCAGGCGCGGGTGCGAATTCTGTCTAAAGACGCGACGCGGGCGTATTTGCTCCTGATGCAGAAGACCGGGGGCAAACTGCAGGTTTTGCCGGGAGACGTGTATGTGATTGAAGAGGCGCTGCTGCCCGCGCTGACCGAAAACGCCATTGCGTTCGAGCGCATTCAGTAAATAATTGAATTTGCGACCAGACGCATTCAGCAGGCGGCGGACGGGCGGGACAGATTTTGGGGAGGGTTTCGATAGATTTTAGAGGCGTTCCGTCAGGCCGGTGGCTCGGCGAAGCGGAAGTCGGGGTAACTGCGTCGGGAGTGAGGAGAAGGAAGGAGCGGGGAGGGGAATGACCAAGTATATTTTTGTGACCGGGGGCGTCGTCAGCAGCATCGGCAAGGGCATCACGACGGCCAGCCTGGGCCGCCTGCTCCGCAATCGCGGGTTTCGCGTGACGATGCAGAAGCTCGACCCTTATATCAACGTGGACGCCGGAACCATGAACCCGTACCAGCACGGCGAGTGCTACGTGACGGACGACGGGGCGGAAACCGACCTGGATTTGGGGCATTATGAGCGGTTCGTGGACATTGCCCTGACGCGCAACGCGAGCGTGACGACCGGCAGCGTGTACCGCACGGTGATTGAGAAGGAGCGGCGGGGCGATTATCTGGGCGCGACGGTGCAGATGATCCCGCACGTTACGGGCGAAATCAAGTCCCGCATCCTTGAAGCGGCGCGGGGCGAGGCGGGCGAACCGGACGCCGATGTGGTGATTGCCGAAGTAGGCGGCACGGTGGGCGACATCGAGGGGCTGCCGTTTTTGGAGGCGATCCGCCAGTTTCGCAAGGACGTTGGGCATGAAAACGTCATGTATATTCACGTCACGCTGATCCCTTATGTGGGGCCGTGGGGCGAGGTCAAGACCAAGCCGACGCAGCACAGCGTTATCAAATTGCGCGAGATCGGCATTCAGCCCGACGTCCTGGTATGCCGAACGCGGATTCCGATTCCCATTGAGGTCAAGAACAAGATTTCGCTTTTTTGCGACGTGGAACCGGAGGCCGTCGTCGAGGCGCGGGATGCCGAAACGATCTACGAGGTTCCGCTGATGTTCGAGGAGGCGGGGCTGGCCGATCTGGTGGTGAAGCGGCTGGGAATGCCCGCGCGCGAGGCCGATTTGTCGGAATGGCGGGCGATTGTGGCGCGCATCAAGCAGCCGAAATTTGTGGTAGACGTGGCGGTCATCGGCAAATACATCGAAAACGGCGACTCCTACATTTCGATTGCCGAAAGCCTGATTCACGGCGGCATCGCCAACGACACACGCGTGAACCTGCACTGGATTGACAGCGAAATTCTGGAGCAAAACCCGGCCCCGGACGTTCTCGCGGGCATGGACGCGATTGTGGTGGCGGGCGGGTTCGGCGGGCGCGGGGTCGAAGGCAAGGTGAACGGCGTGCAGTTCGCGCGTGAAAGCGGCATTCCGTACCTGGGGCTGTGTTATGGGATGCAGATGGCAGTGATCGAGTTTGCGCGCAACGTGGCGGGGCTGGCGAGCGCGCACACGGAAGAGGTCGCGCCGGATTCGCCGCACCCCCTGATCCATATCCTGCCGGAACAGAAAGAGGTCGCCGACAAGGGCGCGACGATGCGACTGGGCGCGCACCGCTGCCAACTGGTGGCGGGAACGCTGGCCGAGCGGCTGTACGGCGCGCCGAGCGTATTCGAGCGGCACCGGCATCGGTACGAGGTGAACAACGAGTACCGGGAAGAGCTGGCGAAGCACGGCATGGTGTGTTCGGGATTGTCGCCGGACTATCGGCTGGTGGAGATTATCGAGATTCCGTCCCATCCGTTTTTCATCGCCACGCAGTTCCACCCGGAGTTTCGGTCGCGTCCCAACCGGGCGCACCCGCTTTTTTCCGGCCTGGTCGAGGCGGCGCTGAAGCGGAACCGGCGGGTATTCGCCCCTGACACGAACGGGGAAGACGGCGAGGAGGGCGACCGCGCGGTCGTGGCTCTGGCGGGCGCGGAGGGCGGTTTGGGACGCGGGGCGGGGCGCAACGAATTCAGCGTGCGCGAAGCCGAGGAACTGGAAGCGTAACGGCGTTCGCGGCTACCAGTTTTCGCGAAAGCGTTCCTCTTTCCAGGGGTCGCCGTGCATGTGGTAGCCGCCGCGCTCCCAAAAGCCGGGGCGGTCTTCCTCAACCAATTCTATGCCGCGCACCCATTTGGCGCTTTTCCAGGCGTACAGGCGCGGGATGACGAGTCGCAGCGGGCCGCCGTGATCGCCGTCAATCGGCTGGCCGTCGTGCTTGTCGGCGAACAGGCAGTCGTCGCCCAGAAATTCTTCGAGCGGCATATTGGTAGACCAGCCCCGGTCGTAGCCATAGGCGAGGACGAAGCGCGCTTCAGGCTTGACGCCCGCGAGTTTGAGGACTTCTTTTGTTGCCACGCCCTGCCAGCGGTTGCCCAGGCGCGACCAGCGCGTGACGCAGTGCATGTCGGCGAAAACTTCCTCGCGCGGCAGCTTCTGAAATTCTTCCCACGTCCACTCGATGGGATTCTCGACCAGCCCGGCGATGGTGAACCGCCAACGCGCCAGATCAATATGCGGCGGGCCGCTGGCGTCGAGAATGGGCCATTTTTTGGTGCGGGCCTGACGCGGGGGAATGCGGTTTTCGCGCCGCGTGTCGGGACTGATGATAACGCCCGACGGCTGGTCTTCGGGCGCGGGCGGGGTTTCCGCTTGCAATTTGGGGTCGGAGCCAAAGCCGAACATGACGCCCTCCTGCCTAAAATTACGCTATGGGTTGGTTACGCGAGAGACGGGCGAGAAATTCCCTCCGTGTGATGTGCAGGGCCATGCAAGTTGTGGCGCGAAGCCTTGCCGGGGGTAGAAAAGTTTCGGCACGGAGGCGAACAAAGTTCGCCAAGCGTCCTCGCGGACGCGAGTTGCAACGGGCGGCGGTTGTGAAAACGGCGGACGGAGTTAGGGTATATTACGGCTGGCGAAGTCACGGTGTTAAAAACCGTGCCGCAAACACGGGCGTTTCGCGGGTCCCGGTCGGGTGGGGTCACGGTTATAAAAACCGTGCCTTCGGAGCCTTCGGCTAAGCGTCCTTTGGGACGGAAAGGCCGCCTTGCCGAAAGGTTTCCCGTTGCTCGGTGTCGCGTCCGCGAGGACGCTTGGCCGAAGGCCTCCATGACGGGGCTTTCATAGCCCCGGCAATGCGGCGCTTACAATAATTCTGGCAGACAGGGTATTGCGTCTTTTAGGACGCTTAGCCGAAGGCTCCGAAGGCACGGTTTTTATAACCGTGACCCGATGGGGCTTTCATCGCTTTTGTAGCCCCGTAGACCGAATGTAGAGAAGCAATCACTCATCAGAGTTTGTCAGGAACTGTCGTTCGAGCTGGAGAAGGCGCGACTTGGCGGGAAGACCGCCCGCGTACCCGGTGAGTTTTCCGCCCGCCCCGATGACGCGATGGCAGGGGACGAGAATCATGATCGGGTTCGTGGCGTTGGCGCGTCCGACGGCGCGGCTGGCGTTGGGGCTGCCGAGGCGACGGGCGATCTCGCCGTAACTGGCGGTTTGGCCGTAGGGAATGCGTTGAAGTTCGGCCCAAACCAGACGCTGAAAGGCCGTGCCGTAGGAAGCGAGGGAAACCGTGAAAGTCTGCCGTGCGCCGCAGCAATACTCCTCGACCTGCGCCTGAAGGCGTTGGCAGGCGGCGCGCTGATCATCGGTTGGAGCGACGAATAGGGCGGCGGGCCTTTCGATTTTCGAGGCGTTGTCAATATTCTGCGCGTCGTGAAAACCGAGTTCGACGAGCGCGGCCTGCGCGTCGAAGACGGCGCGCATCGGGCCGAGCGGCGTGTTGAAAACATGGGTGGAGCGGTTCATGCGGGGTCTCCTAAAGTCATCCAGAGATGGTACGCGGCCAGACTGCGATAGGGCGCGAACGGGGCCATGAGCGCCAGGGTTTGGGCGGCGGCGGGACTGTGTTCGCGCGCGAAGAATTGGCGAAGGGCGGCGCGCAGGCCGGAATCGCCGACGGGAACGCAGTCGGCGAAACCGCAGGCGCGCATCATAACGTAATTCGCCGACCAGGGGCCAAGCCCGCGCTCGGCCAGCAGAATTTTTTCGGCCTGGGGCGCGGGCATTTCGGCGAGACGTTCCAGCGGGAGTTCGCCCGCGACAATGCGCCGGGACGTATCAATGAGATACTCCGCCTTGCGGCGCGAATACTGGCGGGTCGTCAGGTCGGCGTAATCCAAACCCGCGACCTGTGCGGGCGTTGGGTGGGCGCGCAGGCCGTTTTCGGCAGTCGCGCCGCACAGTTCGGCGAGACTGCGGCGCAGGGTGTAGGCGAACGGCAAATTGACCTGCTGGCCGAGAATGGCCCAGGTGAGTCCCTCGTAGGTATCGGCAGTCTGGGGAATTCGTAGGCCGCGCCGGGTTCCCAACAGGGGCGCGAGGGCGGGGTTTTCCGCCAGTTTTCGCTCGAACGGGGCCGGGTCGCTGGCAAGACCGAGCAGGCGACCGGCGAGGCTATGCGCGGCGCGCATCGTGGTAGCGTCTGGGACGGGACGAGACGACACGCCAACGTAAACCTGCTCGTCGCAAAATTCCATTTCCAGCCAGCCGACACGCGCGTCGTGCGTAAACGTTTTCGTTAGTTTGCCGCCCTCCACACGCTCCAGAACGCTGTTCGGGTCGCGGCGATGCAGGCGCAAGACGAATTCGGAACGGTAGCCGGGCGGCAGGGCGAGCGTGAAGTCGGCGCGTTTGCCCAGCCGACGATACTCCGTCGGGCGCAGGCCGGTCGCGCGGCGGAAGTTTTCGTTGAAAGCCGACAGACTTTCGTACCCGACCGCGAACGCGATGTCGAGGACAGTACGCGACCGAGCCGAGTCAGCGGCAAGCAGGCGGCAGGCCGCGTCAAG
>JBBRNU010000147.1:0-8511 GCA_038230115.1 Chthonomonadales bacterium
AAAACATTTTCAAATTTCTACTGAGAATGCCGCGTGCGCGCCACGTACAACTCCATCAAGACTTCTTCGGTCTCGCGCTCGTTCAGCCAGTCCCAATAAAACGCATGGTTCATCAGCATTTCCATATTCAGCACGCGCCGCCCGTTGGGGCCGTTCGGCTTGGGCATCGGCAGGCCGTCGCGATTGTAGGCCGCATTGACTTCCAGCACGATAACCTGCCCATTGGTATTTTCGCGCGTCGCCGCGTCCCGTTTTTCATCAACCCTGTTTTTCATTTGGGCGTCCCTTCCGCTCCGAGACCCGCAACTTGCGCCTCAGGGTTTCCAAATATAATCACGCCGCCTACATCCGTTATCGGCATTTTCCGCTCGTATCTTTTCCCGCGCCGATATGTATTAGACGATTAAGAGCCTTCGCAAGTTCAACTGTTTCGCCATTCCCCGGCTTCGCGCGGTATAATACAGGGCATGTCCGACTTCACGCCGCCCGAACCGCCCCTGCGCGCCGCCTTCCTGGATATTGACGGCACGCTCGTCGGGCGCGACGAAACCATCGCTCCCCGCGACTTGCGCGCCATCGCCAGAGCGCGGAGACTGGGCTGCGCGGTCGTCCTTTGCACCGGGCGCACCCGCTACCGCGCCGAGCCGGTCATCCAGCAGCTCGCCCCGCCGCGCGGCTATGTCGTCACGTCCAACGGCGGCATGGTCATGCAGGTCGAAACCGGCGAAATCATCCATCGGCATCTGCTGCCAATCCCCGTCGCCCTCGCCGTCATCAACGCTATTCACGCGCTGGGGGGCGTTCCTTTTGTTTACGAAGAAAGCGCGACTGCCGACGTCGCGGGCGCGCGGGTTCTGCATCCCCCCGACGCAAGAGGCGTGTGGATCACGCTCCCGCGCTATCAGCCTTATCCCGACCTGCGGGAAAATCTTCCCTTCGCCCCCATTTCCATCGGCGCGTTCGGCCTGCCCGCCGAAATGCGCCCGCTCGCCCGCCGTCTGCGCCCCCGACTGCCCGCCGAGGTCGCCCTCGTCGAATCCGGCTCCAATGAAAACTGGGGGCTGGAAATCGTCGCCAACGGCATCAGCAAGCGCGTCGGGGTTCAGGCCGTCGCTGCGCGTCTGGGTCTCGACCGAAGCGAAATTCTCGCCATCGGCGACCATCTCAATGACGTCGAAATGCTGGAATGGGCGGGCGTCGGCGTCGCGATGGGCAACGCGATGCCCGAAGCACTCGCCGCCGCCGACTGGACGACCGACACGCTGGAAAACAACGGCGTCGCCCTCGCCCTGGAGCGCTTCCTGCCCGCGCCCAAACCCGCGTCGTGAAACTTTCCCCGCTTTTCCCGCGTCCAACGCCTACTTATCTCCCCTTACGCAGACGGCAGTTCGCTTCGTAACCGGGCGGGGCCGGGAGTCGAAAACTTTTTGACAATTTGGAAGACGCCGCAAAAGGCGCTCGCAAGGCAAAACTTATGAAAAACTGGCTTTTGCGCTGGGTCGCCAGCGCGCTCGCGCTCTTTGTCATCACGCAGGCCCACGTCGGCATCAGCGTTCAGAACCCCCTCAGCCTCCTGTTCGCCGTTCTCGCGCTGGGGCTGGTCAACTCGCTGATTCGTCCGCTGATCATGCTGCTCGTCTGGCCCATCAACTGCCTGACCTTCGGGCTGCTGGGTTTCGCCGTCAACGTAATCCTCTTCTATCTCGTCGGCAAAAATCTGCCCGGATTCACCGTGCGCGACCTGCCGAGCGCGCTCATCGGCTCCGTCGCAATGGGTCTGCTCTCCGGTCTGTTCAACTTTTTCCTCAAAGATCGCGGCGACCGCGACAACCGCTGAGTTCGTCCCGCGCAAAAACGCCCTCTAGCCGCCCCGTCATTTTACCGAAAACAACTTATGTTGTCGTCGCGTTTCGTTCTCAAGCGCGGCTCATGGGAAATGGCAGGGGTCAACCCAATTATTATAAACGAATTGGCGTCATTCGCTCTTGACAACGACGCCAATGTTGTTTATAATGACTGCGCGTTTGCATTTTTCGCTCCAAACTCGCGCCGCAACCTCCCAGCCGCTCACCGCGCCGCAATTTTCAGCCGTCCTCCACGACGATGCGGCTCCACCCTGCGCCCTATTTTCGTTCGCTGCCACCCTGACGACGATTCGCTGCCCTTGCGTTTGCAGCCGTCCGTCTCGTTTTTGTTGGCTGGAGGAAACGACATGAAAGCAATCCCTCGGCGAATGTCCGACATTGCGCGCGTTGTTGTTTGCATCGGCAGGCTCTCCTGCCTGGGCGCGCTTGCATTCGCCGCCTGCGCTCCCCTCGCTTTCGCCCAGAACGCGCCCGATACGCTGCGGCTCAAGCGCGACCCGGCCCTCGACGGAGACCTGACCGCCTGGTTCAGCGACGGCGCGCGGCCCGCCACGAACCCCGCGCCCCTGCCGCCTGCCGACGCCGCCGGGTGGACAACCCTGACCATTCCGCCCGCGTTTCGCACGGCTTCCGCCCGACTCGACGTTCTCGACGTCGCGCACAGCAAGATCGCCCGCCTGCCGCTCGGCGCAATCCGCACAACCGCCAGCCTGGCGCTCAACAACCCGAACGCGCTGCTGGAGTCGGCCTGGGGCCAGCTAATTCCGCTCACGCCCGCCGAGCATGACGCTTCGGTGAGCCAGTGGAACCGATGGCTGGAGCGCCGTTACCGCGCCACCAACGGGTTTCGCCGTATCGCCAGGTCCGACGCCCTCGGCCCCTTGCTGCTACAAAACGCCGCCTTCAATAACGGCCTTGCCGACTGGCAGCTGGAAATCAATAGCCCGCTCGCCAAAGCCGCCGTCAGCGTCAGCGGCGAACCTGCGCCCAGAGGCATTCCGGGCCATGTCGTGCGCTTCAATCTGACGACCTTGGGCGCGATGAACTGGAACATTCAGTTTTTGCAGCCCCTGCTCGACATCACGTCCGGTCAGCCTTACACGGTCTCGTTCTGGGCTAAAGCCGACCATCCGCGCCTGATCAACCTTTCCGCGAACCAAGACTCCAAGCCCTGGGGCGGGCTGGGCCTCGCCCGCTCCCTTCCCATCACCACGAAATGGCGGCGTTACAGTTTCGTGTTCATGGCGAGCAATACGCTGCCGGGGCATGGGCGGCTTTCTTTCATCCTCGGCGACTCGCTCGGAACCGTTGACCTGGCGGGCGTCTCGCTGCGGGCGGGCATGGAAACCGCCGCCCTCAAAATGGTCGCGCGCGATTTGCAGGCAGGCGTTGGGCTGTCGCCCGCGAGTTTTCAATGGGCGCAGTCGGTGCGCGTTCCCGTGAAGTACAAGGGAAAAGGCGTTTCCGGCGTCCTCGTCACGCTGCGGGACGAACAGAAAGAGTACGGTCGCCGCGCCCTTCAGCCCGAAGACGGGGGCGTCGCGCAGTTTTCCGACGTTCCCATCAACAAAATGCTGACGGTCGTCGTCAGCGACGTCAACGCCGACGGGCAGACCAAATCGTTCCCGCGCATGGTTCCTCAAGATGCCGCGGATGTCGTACAGGAAGTGGCTTTGCCCGCCTCCTGGAACAACATGAACACGGTAACGGAAACCTCCGCATCTGCTGCGTCCAGACCGTCCGTGTCCGATGCCGCCAGCTCTGCCGCGCCTCGAATCGCGCCGGTCGCTTCGCTTGCGGCCCAGCGTCCGAAACCGGCGCTTCCGAGTCCGCCGCGCTCCAACCCGGCCCTTCTCAGCGCCCTATGCGTCGTGCTGGCCCTGCTTGGCGGCACGCTCTGGACGCTCAACGCCCGGCGCGTCCGCAATCTCGACGGTTTGGGAGACGTGCAAACCGCCCGCGCCGTCGTCGCCAACCGCGCGCTGCCGCAGTCCGCCATCGCCGCCAAAAACGCGCCGCCGATGCCCGCCCTGCCGGAAGCCGCCGAGAACTTGTCCGGCCCGCAGCTTGTCGGCACGCACGGCGTTTATTCCGGCTATGCCTTCGCGCTTTCCGAACCTCGGAGCGCTATCGGACGCGACGTCAACAACGTCATTGCGCTTTCGCACGACGACGCCGCCTCGCGCCGCCACGCCACCATTCAAAACGCGCAGGGGCATTATTTCCTGATGGATGACGGTTCTTCCAACGGCACGTTCGTCAACGGCGTTCGCATCGCCCATCAGGTGCAGCATCCCTTGAACCCCGGCGATGAAATCCAGGTCGGAAAAACCCGTTTCCGCTTCACCGTTTGACCTCGATTGGTTCTGGCCCAACACAAAGAACCGGGACGGCGCGGCATGAAAATCGCGCGCTGTCCCGGTTATTCATTTTCCTAATTGTTCCGTTTTGTCGCTTCCTGTCGCGGCGCTTATAAGCCCACGCGAAGTTGGACCGTTACCAGCGCGTCGCCCGCGCCGGAAAAGTGAACGTCCGCTTCCGCGCCCAGACGCGAGGTGAAGTCCGCGCCTACCAGCAGTTTTCCGCCAAACCGCGTCACGTCGCCGAAATATGGCCCGATGCCGCCGCCGCCATAAACGCGAATGCCGCCCGCCAGCCCGTGCGAATAAATCTGGTCGAAGGTCAGCGGCACGATTGTCGAAACGCCGCCGAAATTGACCGAGAAAATCGCGTCCAGATCAATGCGTGACTGAAAGCCGGGCAGCAACGGCAGGCGCGGCAGTAGAACGTCCACGCCCGCAGCGAACCGCGTGCGCGGCGAAACGTTCGCGCCCAGGCGCAGCGCGATCGGAAACGGGCTGAACGTCCCCACGCCGATCTGTCCGGCCCGGCTCGCTGTCAAGGCCAGAGGCGTTGCCGTTTCTGGCTGCACGGTTCGCGCATTCAGCCGCGCCGCCAGCGTCCTCGGCTCCGTCGTCCCCACGACTCCCGATGTTCCCGCGTCCGCCGCCCGCGCCAGATGGGGCGTCATCAGCCCTGCCCCCGCCAGCAAACCCATCGTCCCAATTCGCAGCCTCCCGCGCGCGTTTCCTCTGGCGCGCTCCCTCGCCAATATTCTCATGCCGTTTCTCTTCCTCCTTGTTTTTTGCAACCGCATTGCTAACGTTTTTTCTCAGAACAGCCCAACATAAGGTTGCAGTCCCGACCTACAACGCAAAGCCCGCACGAACGGGAATAAATGCCCGTTCTGATAAGCAAAGCCCGCTTGCGCGGGCTAAATCCGCAATGCCTATGCGCTATAGCGAGGTTCTTTCCCTGCCTGCAACGCGCCCGCCCCATGCCTTCGCTCCCCTTCCTGCAACGGCGCAGGTTACGGCCTTCGCCCCCTTCTCCCATGCAGGGAGAAGGGCCGGGGATGAGGGTAGACCTCACGGTTCCCCTCAACCCCAACGCCTTCGCTCCCCTCGCCTTTCCTAAAGGGAAGAGCCGCCAGCCAAGCGTGAGGTAAATTCTCCCCGTCGGACATCCTGAGCGCGGTTGCTGCGCCCTGCCGCATTGTTACGCCTTGCCGCGCGGTTTCACAGCCTCGGCATGGTCTGGATGATACGCGGCGGCGAGCAGCAGAAACTGAACGGTGTAATCGTTGGCCGGTTCGTTGGTCACGTAATCTTCTACGGTATCGTGATAAACGCCGGTATCGTCCGGCTGGCTGTTCAGCGCCGAGGCTTCCTGGGCCTGCAGGCCCAGCTCGACATCGGTCAGCGTCATTTTTTCTTTTCGCAGCAGGCCCAGCGTGGCCGGGCCGCCGATCAGCGCGCCCGACAGTTCCAGGCCGTTCAAATCGGCGATCTGATGATGCGGAAAAAGCGCGTAGCGCGTTCCCGCCCCGATCAGGCACGACAGGCCGAATGGATTGCAGCCCAGCGTGAAATCCCGCTGCCGCCGTGCCGTCTCCTCGAAAGACTGGCCCGGCGAATCGCCGGTCAAGCGCGCGTACAGCAGGCATGACAGGGCCGCGCCGGTCGCGCCCGCCGTCGTTCCCCACGAGTATGGGACGCTCAGGCCATACGGGTTGTCGGCCCGGTCGCGCAAAGCCACGGCGTCGGCGCGCAGATACTCGCGCAGGCGGGCGGCGTCCTTTGACCCGGCGAGGGGGTACAGCGTGAAATGCGCCAGGGCGTGCGTGTTGTACACGCTCAGACCCTCCTGCGCCGGGCCTGCCGCGTGCGCCCATTTCAGCGCAATCTGCAGATACTCCGGCTTGTCGGTCGCCTGATACAAGCACGCCGCGCCCCAGGCCATGTCGTCCTGCCAGGTCTTTTCCGGGTAGTAATCGTCGGGTGTCGTGGTCAGGATGGCCGGGTTTTGCTCGCCCAGCGCGAACACGCTTTGCGCCGCTTCCAGACAGCGGGACGCAAACTGCCGATCGTAGCGATGGTACAGGCGCGCGGCCAGGGCGAACGTGGCGGCAGTGCGCCCGGCGAGATTGGCCCCGATGCCATAGTAAACCGGACGCGGTTTCCAGTTTTTATCGAACGCCGGGCTGTCGCGTTCCGGCAGCCGCCACGATTCGTGGTCGCTCGCGTCGCCCACCTGATAATAAAATTCGTCCGGGGCCGGGTGCATTCGCAGCAGCCAGTCCACCCCGATTTTCGCCTGCGCCAGAACGCGGGGCAGAGTCGGATGTCCATGTCCGCCGCTCGACGCGGGAAACGCGCCCGGAAAATGGTCGTAAGCGAACAGCATGACGCCCGCGACGTAGCTTGTCGTTTCGACGAACTTCAAATAGTCGCCCGCGTCGTGCCAGCCGCCCGACGTGTCCAGCGTTTCGCCCTTGCGCGGCCCGCCCGTCAACAGGCCGTCATCATGGTGGCACGCCTGACGCACGCTGGAAACCGCCGGGCCGCAGCACTGCACGTCGAAATAGTCCTGGATCAGCGGAATCAGCCGCCCGTACAGATCGCCGCCAATAGAGAACGGAGCCGACAGCCTGCCGTTGGAAAGCCGCAGGCGATACCGGCCCGGCGTTGTGAAGGCGTCGAAGTCGGCGATGTAGTGTTTGGGCGGCGGGTCGTCTTTGGCCCCCGGCCCTTTCTCTTTCCATGCGCGCAGACTGCCTTGAAAGCGCGTTTTGGGCAGCACGTCATCGTCTACGACGCTGAACTTGCCGCCCGGTATCGGGCCGGTCGCGGCGATCACGGCGCGCTTCGGCTCGTCCGGCAGAAATCCGGCCTGGTTGAGATGCACGCGCGCTTCTAATCGCGCCGTCGCCCCGCTCTTCACTTCGAAGCGCCCACCGCGCTTATCGGTCGCTCCCATGTCGCCCTTTCCGTCGTTTTGCGTCGGGTTATGCGGCGGCAGTCCCTGCGCCTGTCCCGGCTTCGTCAGGACGGCGGGAGCCGCCAATCCTGCCCCCAATGCCAGCGCGCCGCGCAGAAACCCGCGCCGTGACACTTCCTTTTCCAGCGCGTCCGTTTCCGGCATCTTGGCTTTCGGCGCTTCGTTCGCTCGCATGGCGCGCTTCGATTTTTCGTCGTCGCCCCGTTGAGTTTGTTTCATAGGTAAATCTCGTCCCTGGTATTTCGCTCTTCCTTGCTCTTGCAAATGACCTGAACGTTTCCATGAAAGTTCACAATAAGCGTTTTGTCGCTGCGCGCCCCGGCGTTCTGAGAAAATCACGGCCAAAGCGCGACCGCATGGCTCCGCCGCCGACACGGGGGCTACGATTTATCTTTCGACCTTGTTCCCCGAACTTTCCCGCGCCCGCGCTGGCGGACAAGCGGCGCGCGGCAGGCCAAAACAAAACCGCGAATTTTCGTTGCCAACGCCCCTCCAAAATACACGTGGAAACCGGTCGGAAGACGGCTTTGCGTAGACAAAAAAACCCAGGGACTGTTTTCGTGAATCGCCCGATTCCGACTTGCGGAATCGGGCGATTCTTGCTATAATCAGGGCGTTCTCACCAGCCAGACCCTACCCATAGGTTCGCCTCCGCCCGGAACGCGATCTATGGCGGGGTCGGCGGAAGAACGGGCTGCGCCAAGAGAAGCCGCGATCCGGGACGTTCCGGGCAAGCGGACGGGCGAGGAGGCTGGGCGTGAGCGGACAACTCGAATTCGGGGAAGAGGATCGTTCCGCCACCCTTCAGCACGCCTGGGAATTGTGCCTGCACCTGCTCGCCACCAAAGTCAGCAGCGTCACGTTCGAGACCTGGATTCGCCCCACGCAGCCTCTCAACTACGTCGGCAGCGTTGTGACGCTGGGCGTCGCCAGTCCGTTCGCTCGCGAATGGCTGGAAAAAAAGGCCGCCAACGCCATTCGCAGCGCCCTGGAATTTCACCTGGACACGACGGGCCTGCAAATCCAGTTTGTCGTGCTTTCGCGCGAGCAGCGAAGCGTCGAGGCCGCGAAGAAGGCCAATTCTTCCGCCGTGCAGACCGCCCTGCCGCTCGACGCCGATCCCGAATCGAACGCCGACGGCCCGACCGAAAGCGCGCCGAACCCGTCTGCGCCGCCGACCGCCACCCGCAGCGCGTCTTCCGCCCCCCGCGCCGCATCCGGGCGCAAGCCCTCCGGCAAAGCGAGCGCGCCCGAAGTTCTGCCTCTGCCCTCGCTGCCGCTCAACGAACGCTACCTCTTCGAGAAC
>JBBRNU010000148.1:0-8497 GCA_038230115.1 Chthonomonadales bacterium
CGAAGGGCAGCGTCAGCGCCGCCGACGTCCTGCGCGCTCTGGAATACAAAGACGAAAACATTCTGATTGTGAAATTGACCGGCGACCAGATCAGCCGCGCCCTTCAGCATGGCCTGTATCTTTACCCGAAGCCCAACAGCGCGTTTCTGCAATTTTCCGGTCTGACCGTGACGATCAACCCCGACGCCGACCGGGACAAGCGCGTCCAGTCCATCAAAATTAACGGCGACCCCCTCGACGCGAACAAGACCTACAAAGTCGCCATGCCCGAAACCCTGGCGAACGGCGCGCTGGCCTATTTCAAAATCTGGAAAAAAACCGATATTGACAAGAACACGAACAAAATGCTGGAAACCGCCGTCACCACGTATCTGAGCGACCGCAAAACCCTGGCGAAAGGCGACGACCGGCTTGTTCTCAAAACGAAGTAGCGCGCGCGCTCCGGTTCGGCGCGGATTTAGAATAATTGGAAGCGTAGGCTTCGCAGCGGCGCGGCGCTTCGCCGCAGTCGTCCTGTTGGGTGCGCTCGTTGGGCTGACCGGCTGCCAGAGCCAGCAGGCGGCGCTGAGCGCGTCTCCGTCTTCGGTAACGCCCGCTTCGGCTTCGTCAGTGACGCCGCCCGTCGCAAATGCGGGGGGCGCGGGCGGTTCCGGCGCGTCGCCAACGCAAGCCGGGCAAACCGCTTCGCCTTCGTCGGCCTCGGCTACGTCCTCTGCGACGAGCGAGCCGCGCCCGGCATTCGACAGCGATAAAGCGTTCGCGCTCCTGCAAAAACAGTGCGACTTCGGGCCGCGCCCGCTGGGAACCGACGCGCACGAAAAATGCCGCGATTACCTGCTCGCGCAGATGAAAAAATATGCCGATGTTACCGTAACGCAAACCTTTACCTATCGGGGAATGCCGGTCACGAACATCGTGGGCGTGTTTTATCCCGCCGGGGCGAGCGCGCCCGCCAAAACGCCCGTCCTGCTGCTGACGCACTGGGACTCGCGCCCGGTCGCCGACGGCCCCTACTCGTCCGAGGCGCAGAAAAGTCCGGCGTTTCGCTACGGCGCGAAGGGCTGGAACCGCGAAACGCCGATACTGGCCGCCAACGACGGGGCGTCGGGAACCGCCGCGCTGCTGGAACTGGCGCGCCTCTTCAAGGCCCGCAAACCCGCCGTCGGCGTCCTGCTCCTGCTCGACGACGGCGAGGACTATGGCGATTTTCGCGCCAACAGCGGGCAGGGCGACGGAACCGAATTGGGTTCGCGCTATTTCGCGCAGCATTTTCGCGACGAAAAAGCGTTCGGTCAGCCGACTTTCGGCATTCTGCTCGATATGGTAGGCGCGAAAAACGCCGTGTTCCTCCGCGAAGTCGTCTCGCAGCAGTACGCGCCGGGAACCAACGAAAAGGTGTTCGGGATCGCGCAGGCGCTGGGCTACAGCGACGTCTTCCGCGGAAACGAAACGCAGCAGGTCGGCGACGACCACCTTGCGCTCAATCAGGCGGGCATTCCAACCATTGACCTGATTCACCCGCTGCCCGGCAACAACGACGGCGGGCAGGGCTATCGCTACTGGCACACGCTGCAGGACACGCCGGACAAGTGCAGCCCGCGCACCCTCAAAATCGTCGGCGAAACCGTCGCCGAAGTCGTCTATCGCGAAACGCCGTAACCGCGCCATTTTCGGCCCGCCGCCCGTTCCGCAGGCCGCGCTTTGTATCGCCGAGAAGCCTTTGGTTACGCACAGGTTACTTTGGGCTGATATTTGTGAACCTTCGGAACGTCTGGGGCGTTATAATAGTTATAATGGGCGTGGGAGCGAGAATTTCGTCTGTTTCCTGGCGGGCCGAACGGCAAGTCCCTGCCTGAAAACGAAATTCAACTGCGGGCGGTCTGGCATGGGCGGGAACGGCGCGCTTCCGGTCGGAGCGCGAACTGCGAAAACGGCAAAGGAACAGGGCGGCAAGATGGCGAAAGAGGCAGGACAGCAGGGACACGGGCGCGCAGTATCGTTTCGCGAAAGCGACCTGAAGATTTGCGAGCTGTGCGGCTGGCTTAATCTCGGCTCCAACGACGAGTGCTTCGTGTGCGGCTGGCACGGCAGTTTCGAGCGCGACCCCGAAGTGGTTCACGCCGCCGTCGAGCTGGCCGTGCGCCGTTACGGGCGTCTGGAAATCCAGCACCTGACCGACCCGCGCACCTACCGGCAGCCCGCCCCGCCCAAAGCGTCCTCGCGCCTGCGCCAGTGGCTGACGCGCGCCTGGCAGTGGTTCTGCGGCTGACCGGCCGGGAAAGCCTCAACGCGCCATGACCCCGAAAAGACTCCGTTTCGTCATCCTGACCAGCGTCGCGGCCAAAGTCGCCTGCCTGTTCCTGCTGCTGCCCTTCCTCGCGCCCGGCCTGCGCCCCGTCGCCATCGGCGTCTTCGGCTTCTTCATCGTCATTCAAACCCTGCTCGCGATCCGCCCGCCCAAATTCCGCCGCAAACGCGCCTGATCGCCGCCCTTCTTTCCGATTGCCGCGTCAAGCAGGAAAGCGCCTTCCGTCTGCCGAAATGACCCGCAATGCAGGCGGGGGCAAGCGACATGGCGAAAGCGATTGTGCTGGTATCGGGCGGAATGGACTCGTGCGTGACAGCGGCGATTGCCCGTGACACCGGCATGGAACTCTGTTTCCTCCACCTCAATTACGGGCAGCGCACCGAGCGCCGCGAACTGCAAGCCTTCCACGCCCTGGCCGATCACTACGCCATCGCCCCGGCAAACCGCCTGGTCTGCTCCATCGCCCATCTCGCCGCGATTGGCGGCAGCAGCCTGACCGACCCCGGTATCCCCGTCGCCGCCGCCGACCTGGAAAATCAGGAAATCCCGACTTCCTACGTGCCGTTCCGCAACGCGCACATCCTCAGCGTCGCCATCTCCTGGGCCGAAGTCATCGGCGCGAAACCAATCTTCATCGGCGCTGTCTATGAAGATAGCAGCGGCTACCCGGACTGCCGCCCCGAATACTACGCCGCCTTCAACGAGGTGGCCCGATTAGGCACGGCGGCGGGCGACATCGTCATCGAAACGCCCATCATCACGCTGACGAAAGGCGAAATCATCCGCGAAGGCTTGCAGCGCAACGCGCCCCTGCATCTGACGTGGAGCTGCTACCAGAACGAGGACGTCGCCTGCGGCGTCTGCGACAGCTGCGCCCTGCGTCTGCGCGGCTTTCAGCAGATCGGCATGGAAGACCCGATTCCCTACGTCATCCGCCCGCAGTACGCTTGAAACGTGGCTCGAAGCGCAGCGTGAAAAACGAGAGGGGCTGAGGCGAACCCTTAGCGGCGAAGCGTGCGACGACTTGAAACAGAAAACATGACGCCGTTCGGTCAACCTTCGCCCTCATAAGCGCAGCCGGACGTGCAGGTTTCGCGGACGACGACGCGGCAAAGCGCGGGCAGGGTCGGGCGCAGACGCTCCCAAATCCACTTCGCCAGATTTTCGCTGGTCGGATTTTCCAGCCCCGCGACGTCGTTCAGGTAGCGATGATCCAACTGGTCGTGCAGAGGCCGGAACGCCGCGCTCAGGTCGGCGAAATCCATCACCCACCCGGTCGGCTCCTGAAGCGGCCCGCCGACGTGGATTTCCACCCGAAACGAATGCCCGTGCAGGCGGGCGCACTTGTGGCCTTCGGGAACGTGGGGCAGGCGATGTGCGGCCTCCAGCGTGAACTCCTTGAAAATCTCCATACGCGGCATACGTCCTTCTTCGCCCCGCTCACACTCCGGCGAGGAAAATAACCCTGATAAAAGTACGAGGAAAGCCTGAAAATCTATAACGGCGCGGCCCGACAAACGTTTCCCGGCAGACATGGCTAAACAAACGGCGGGAAAAGCGGGCGGTAGCGGGAATAACCCGCATGGAACGGCTTTGCAATCAATTCGAGGAGGCGCAACTTGCAGCGTGCAGATGACGGAGTGAAAGGCTGGCTCCAGCAGGGGCTGCGCCTGGGAATCATTGGGCTGGCGCTGCTGACGCGCGCGATTGGCCCCGGCGCAGCCAGCAGCATAGGCGTGACGCATACGACCGCGGCAGGCGTGCCGGTCGTCGTGCTGACCGTAGACTTGAACGACCCGCGCGTCAAAGTGACTGGCATGGTGGCGCAAAACGGCTGCGGCAGCTCCGAGCGCTTCGACGCGATGGTTCACCGCACCCATCCGACCGCCGCCGTGACCGGAACCTATTTCTGCGTCAACTCGCTGGTTCCCATCGGCGACATCGTCGTGGACGGCAAATGCGCCCATCGCGGCGGCATGGGAACCGGGTTCTGCATTACAGAAGACAACCAGTGCGAATTCGTCCAGCCCCCGCACCGCTACGCCAACATGGACTGGAGCCGCTACGATTTCGTCTGCTGCGCCGGGCCGCGTCTGGTTACGGACGGCGACGCGACCGTGCATCCCTACGCCGAAGGTTTCCACGACCCGCATTTGATCGGCAGCGCGCCGCGTCTGGCCGTTGGCGTGACCGAAAACAACAAACTCCTCTTCGTCTCGACGCGCCGGGCCGTCCAATTAGGGCAGATGGCGAAGGCGATGAAAAAACTCGGCTGCGTCCACGCCATCAATCTGGACGCCGGTTCCTCGCGCGGCGTCTATCACAACGGCAAAATGCTGGCCCAGCCGCATCGCAGACTCACCAACCTGATCCTGATCTACGACGACCGCGCCCGCTACGAGCGCTTCAAATCCCGCCTGACCCCCAACCGCGACCTCGCCCGCCGCTAAAGCCAAGACATTCGTTCCCCTCTCCTTGCCTAAAGAGAGGGGCCGTCAGCCAGGCGTGAGGTAAATTCAGTCTGCCCCGTCAGCGCGCGAATCGGAAACCGAAGCCCGCAGCAACTGCTCCGGCGCGGTCGTATCCGAAGACGACCCGGCAGGGCGCAGCAGCGTGTCGGACGCCCCCGCGTTTGGCGCCGACCCGCGCAGCAGCGTCCCCGAATCAGTCTCCTGCCGCTGCCGTTCACGCAGGACAGGCAAAACCCGTTCCGCCGCCTCCCGAACATGCCCCCACTGCGCCTCGCTCGCTACCCGCGCCACCATCGCCAACGCCCGACCGTCGCCTGCCCTTCCCAACGCCTCCACCAGCGCCAGCGGCAGCGCCTCGCTGACCCCGTTCGCCCGAAACGCTGTCTGCTCCAGAACCCGGCACAGCGCGGGCGTCGTTTCCGCCTGCGTCTGTCCGTAATGCGCCGTCGTCAATGCGGGCAGAACGGCTTCCAACGCGCGGGCGGCGGAGCGCTGAACAGTGACCCAACGGTCGAAATAGGCGGTCGCTATTATTGCCGCGCTTTCAGGGGCGGCCAATTTTCCGAGAGCTTCTATTGCGGCGCGGCGCACTTTAGTTGTGTTATTTGCTTTCGCTATCTCAAACGTCAGCGAAAGTGGAATCATCAATGGAGTCAGTATAACTAACATGGAAGGTAAAAAATCCAATGCATAAATATGCATCATTGACGACTCTGAAAAAAGAAACCAAATTGTCAGTAGGAAACTTGCTGTTGCGGCCATCCTAAAAGCGCGATTGCCGACGTTGCTGGCGCGTTTTACAAATTGTGTAAATTTGTTTTTTGCAATCTGGCAAAGCCGTGCGAAAACCGCCTTCCGGTGTTCCTCGGAGTTCGCTAGATCAGGAAGGTTTGCCACCATCTTCACGCGCTCGCGCCAGCGTCGTTTCGGCAGTTTCTCAAAGCGTTTGTTCCAGGCGATCAGTTCGTCAAAGACGTCGGCAGAGACAGAAACCGGTCTAGTGAGTGGGGACAGCGACAATGCGGCGCGCTCAGTCACGTCGGCGACTTGCCCCGCCGCCGCTGCTACCGGTTCCGGCTCCTCCTGAGGAAAGAATGTCTGCGGCATCGCGCGGCGTCTCCTAACATTAAGCGACACTCAGGCGGGACTGTAGCTCCCGCAAGCCGCGAAGAATTTCATTTCGTCGCCAGCCCGCTGCAAACTACGCCGCATCACTTTCGACAAGTGCAGGACGAACCGGGACGCAGAGGTCGAGCGGATGGCTGGACTCAGACACGCGCAAAGCCGGGTTCGACCGGGCCAACCCCAGCAGCGCCGCCGAAATTTCCAGATAGCGCGTGTCGGCGGTGTTCCGAATGCGCGCCAGCCGCACATCGTTCCAATCGCCCTGCCCACAGGTCGCAATCGCCGTTCGCACGCAGTCCTCGCCCGTCGGCAGAATCAGCGGCAGCCGCGCCCGCAGCACCCCGCCCTCGCCGCTCGTCCGCATGTTGATGAAGCTCGCGGCCCAATCCGTTTTTTCGACCAGACGGCGCGTCGTCAGGTCGGCCAGCCCCAGCGCGGTCGCGTTCCCCTGCGTTTGCGGCGTCAGGTCAAGAACCGCGATCAGGCGGATGTCCGGCCCGCCCCACTGCGCTTCAGGGATGCTCGGCATCGTGCCGCGCCCGATCACGTGCGTATCTATCCCGCACCCGCTGATATTCTTGCCCATCTCATCCACGATCAGCACGTCGAATTCCGCAAACGGCAGGCGCGGCGACTGACTGCGCGCGTGGCGCAGCAGGGCTTTTTCCGGCTCGCGTCCGACATCGCTTGCGGGCAGGGCGTGGATTTCGCTCGTGCGGCCCCACTCGTTCTCGATCAGGGCGACGCCGCCGATCAAGGGCAGAGTGGCGGCGACAAAGCGCGCCGCGCGCGGGATCAGTTCGCGCAGCCCCCGCGCCCCGTAGCGGTGGATGCTTTCCGCCCCGCGCCGCTTGCCCAGCCCGATCACGCTCATCTTGCCGATGCCGCTTTCCAGGTCGCTGACAAAATCCGTGTGCGCCTTGATGCGGTTGATCAACACGATCGCGTCGGCGGCGAGGACGTTGCGGTCGCAGTAAATCGGATGGTCGGCGAATGGCCCCGCCTCTTCGCCCTCCAGTCGCCCGATCTCGGCGGCTTCCATTGTGGCCCGGATTTCCGCCCCCATCGCGTCCGGCGTGATGCCGTACTCGTGCAGAACTTGAATTTGCCCCTCCGCCGTCGCCTTGCCGTGACTGCCCATCGCCGGGATCAGAAACGGGCGCATACCCCGCGCCCGAAGTTCGCCGACAACGGTTCGCACAACGAGGGGCAGGTTATCCAATCCCCGGCTGCCCACCCCGACGGCCACCGTCGCCCCGGCCCGCAGACGCGGATCGCGCGCCAATGCTGCAACCGCCGCCCCGACCGCCGCTTCGATCGCTTCCGGCGTCAGACTGGGCGTGTCGAACAACTGCTCGACCGTCCAAACTTCCGGCAGCGGCACGTCAGGATACGTAAAAATATCAATCGGCAGGTCAATTAGCATCGAAATCTCCCGGATGCTTCACGCTGGTATTTCCTGGACGCTTCGCGTTGGCATTGTTCTTGCAATAGAAGTTCGGCAAGGCAGCGGCTTCATCCTGCCTCCCATGTGCATATCAGGCAGGAATGACGCGGGGCGCGGAGTAATCTAGGCGCGTTGTTCGTAGAAAGCCGATGGAGACTTCACAACGAGACCGTCCATGCAGACGGCAGGGAAGGTTGACGCAATGCGGGTGATTCAGGCGGGCGTGGGCGGGTTCGGGGGCAGCTGGCTGTGGGCGGTGCGCGAATGCGACGGGTTTGAACACGTCGCACACGTAGACCCGAACCCCGCCGCCCTGCGTTCGGCGGGCGAGGTGGTAGGCGTCGGCCCGGAGCGGCAGTTTACCAGCCTGGAAGAAGCGCTGTCGAAGGTGGAAGCCGACGGCCTCATTGACGTGACGCCCGCGCCCTGCCACGAATCCACGTCCTGCGCGGCGATGCGGGCCGGACTGCACGTTCTGGCCGAAAAACCGCTCGCCGATACAATGGAGGCCGCCAAAACGATGGTGCGCGTCGCCGACCAGACCAAACGCACCCTCATGGTGACGCAGCAGTTTCGCTACCAGGATCAGCCGCGCCTATTGCGCCGCCTGATCGCCCAGGACGCCATCGGCGACATTGATCACGTCGTCGTGGAATTCCAGATTCAAGGGCTGCTGTTCGGCTGGCGGCAGAAAATGCGGCATCCCTTCCTCATGGACATGGCCGTGCATCATTTCGACATGATGCGCTACCTGCTCGGCCGGAACGCCCGCCGCGTCCAGGCGCACACCTGGAACCCCGCCGTCAGCAACACGCAGGGCGACATGAATGCATTCGTCTGGGTCGAGTTCGCGGGCGGGGCCAGAGTGAACTACAGCGGGTCGTTCGCCGCGCCCGGCGTGGATACCGGCTGGAACGGACGCTGGACGATCACCGGAACGCGCGGAACCCTCGTCTGGAACCAGCGCGACGAGTGGGGGCCGGTGCGCCTGTTCCGCCAGAACGCCGACCTGTCCATTTATCAAGAACAGCACTTTTTCACGCCCCTGCCCGAAGTCTGGGGCGAGCCGCTCTGCGCCGATTCGATGGGCGCGACCGGCCATCATTATAATTTGTACCATTGGCGGGCCTGCATCGAGCAGGGCCA
>JBBRNU010000149.1:0-8443 GCA_038230115.1 Chthonomonadales bacterium
CGCGTCTTCGGAAGACGCAGGCGGCGTGGTCACCATTGAGGCCGAGACTACGCAGGAACCGGCGGCTTCGACAGAGACTGGCTCCTGAACCCCGCCACGTTTAGTGGGGATGGGGAAAATTGAGGAAGATTGCAGTCGGAGCGGGACGTTTTCGATAATTTCGGATTGTATCGAAGGGGAAGAGTGCGGAAATAGTTTGGGAAGGATTGGAAAATTTATGCGCCGCCAAGGGGTTGCCAACATGGTCAAGAATAAAATAAAGTTCCGTGCGGCATCGGTCAAAACGCTTCTGCGCGCGGTTCCGGTCGCGTTGTTCCTGACCGGGCCGACCGCCTGTCTGGCTCTGGCGGGCGTCGGGGAGCAGGCGAGTTCGCCAACCGGAGCGAGCCAGCCGTCGAGTCTGCAAGTGACCGAGAAAAACGGGCGCTTCACCCTGATTGCCGACCATGCCAGCGTGCAGCGCGTTTTGACCGCCCTGTTCGAGCAGGGCGACCGGCAGTTCGCACCCGACAGCAGCGTGACCGGCGACGTGACGATGCGCCTGATCGGACAGCCGTTCCGAGTCGTTCTCGACGCCGTTTGCGTCCAAACATTTCTGCGGTATCGGTACGACGCGCCGTCCGGCATCTTCCGGTTCGAGCAGGATCAGGAGGCAATCAAGGCGGCGTTTGCGCGTCTGCGCGGGCTGAACGGGCAATTGCGCCAGCAGTTACGCAGTTTCGGGCTGGACGTGCCGGACGTAAACGCCACGACTGCCTACAACTACGGGTATCGCGCCGGTTCGCCGAACAATGACGCGCTCAACGGAGCGAGCGAACTGTACAAAAACGGCGTACTGGGCGGCGACATCCCGCCAGGATCGGCGCTCAACGCCGGCAAAAGCCTTTCCGCTTCGACACGCGCCAACGTGAACCGGGCGAAACCTTACGCCACGACCGGGATCAAGCCAAACTTTCTTGCGGAACAGACCGTGAACCTGTTTCGGCGCGAGGCGACGGGCGCGGCGGGCCGAGCGGCGGGCGGGGGCAATCCTGCGGGCGCAAACGCCGATGCCGACAAGAACGATTTGTCCCTCAGCCTTGACGACAGCGCGGCGTATCAGCAGATGGTCAGCCAGAACAACCTGGTGTCGTTCAACATTGCCCGTGACAAGCCGGAGCCAGTCTACAGCGTCCTCCAGCAGCTTGCGGCCCAGGCCAACGTGCCGATCGTGATTGACCCCGCCGTCCCGAACGGCTCGAAATTTCGCATCAACGGCAGCGTCCCGCCGCGCCCCCTGCCGGAAGCCCTAAACCTGCTTGCGCCCAGCGCCCGCCTGGAATGGCGCTGGATCGGCAGCCGCATCTTCGTCACGACCGCCCCGGAGTTCCAAATCTTCTACGGCGAGTCGCTGGCTCCCCGCGCCACCTTAGGCCGCCCATCGCAGACCCAGCAGCCGCAGTTGCAGCGCGCCGTCCCGTCCGAACCCGCCAAGTCGAAACCATAGCCAAACTCCGAAAGAGATCAAGCCGTTCTGCGCCCGATGGCAGCCAGGGTTCCCAGACCGACCGTCATCAGGGCCAGCACAAGCCAGATGGGGAAGTCGGGGCGGGTCGGCAGCAGCAGCGCGCCGCCATACGTCACGAGCGGCCCCAGCATCGTGCCAATCCCGATGAAGCTCTCGTGAAAGCCGCCGTGCGCGCCCTGTGTCTCGCTGCCCGCCATCGAATAAAACAGCGACGATTGGTAAATCAGACCCACGCTCAAGCCGAACGCGACCTGCGCGATCAAAAGCGTCGCCACGTTCGGGGCCAGCGTAATTGCGGCGAAGCTCGCCATCGTAACGCCGAACGTCAGGCACAAAAACGGCCAGCGGTAATGCCACCACGTCCAGCGCCGCAGCAGCTCGAAGGCGAGCGTGCGAACGTAAAACCAGAGGCTGAACCAGACGCTCGCCGACGCGAACGGCAGATCAAGCCGCTCCTGCGTCGCCGGATTATAGGTCACAATGACGAGAATGGCGAGGTAGGCGAAAGGGTTGGCGATCCAGCCGAGCCAGCGGAACGCGGCTCGCTGCGAGGCAGTCAGGGCGCGAACATCCGAATCGAGCGCCGCCTCGCTCTCAGGCGCGTTTGATTCGGCCCCGCCTGCCAATGCGCCGGGTTCGGCCCCTTCCTGAAGGTCGCCCGCTTCGGCAAAAACGAGGGCCGTGTCGTAGCGCGGCACGACGAAGCGCAGAACCAGCAGGTTGACGGCGTAAAAGACGGCGGGAACCAAAAACAGGGCGCGCAACCCAAGCCGGGCCATCAGCGGCGTTGCCAGCAGGAACGCGGTCGCCGTGCCGAGCGACCACGTCAGGTTGAAGTACCCGACGAAATTCTGCACGCGCGCGGGCGGCTCGCCGCCCATCAGGGCCGCTTCCACGCCCGGCCACGCCACCGCCTGCGAAAAACTGACGACGACGAAGGCCAGCAGAAACCCGCCGATGCCTCCGCCCGCCAGCCCCGCCGCGCCTATCAAAACCCCGATCAGACTGCCCGCCAGCCCCATCCCCATCGCTGTGCGCGGCCCGACCCGGTGCGCGATCTGCCCGCCCAGCGCCGATGAGACCGCAATACACAGCCCCGACAATGCCTGCGACAGCCCAATTTGCCCGTAGCTCCAGCCGAACTGCCGCCGCGCGTAAAACGGCTCCCCGTACAGAAAAAACGTGGACGGAAAGGCGTGCAGCAGTTCGAGCAGGAACAGCCAGCGCTTGCTCGGTCGCCCGGCGCGACGCTCCGGCTCAGGCATCCAGCGCGTCTTTGGGCAGGCCCATCGGCAGAGCCGCCGGACGCTCGACCTGGCTCTGCATCGAATAATGCCGTTCCTGCTCGGCGGCGTCATGAAAACCGTGCATCGCTTCCAGCACGTGGTAGGCGAGCTGCCCGCTGGCGCGGTGCGCCCGGCCCGACTGGATCGCATACGCGATGTCGGCCACGCCGATGCCCCGGCTGTTGTCGGCGAACCCGTGCGTCAGCGGCACGTCCGACCATTCCGACGCCCCCATCCGCCGCACCTTGACCGGCCCGCCAAAACTGTTCGGGTCGGGAACCGCGAGCGAGCCTTCCGTGCCGTAAATTTCAATCGTCGGCAAGTTCGAGGCCCACACGTCGAAACTCGTCAGGATCGTGCCAATCGCGCCGCTGCCGAATTCCATGACGCCCGCAACATGGGTCGGCACGTCTACGGTGATCTGGGTTCCGTACTTCGGCGCGCTCGTAATCGTGCGCTCCGGGAACGTCGCCCGCGCCATGCCCGTAACCCGTCGGATCGGCCCCATGAGCGAAACCAGCGCCGTCAGGTAGTACGGCCCCATGTCGAACATCGGCCCGCCGCCAGTCTTATAATAAAACTCCGGGTCGGGGTGCCAGCTTTCATGCCCGTGACACAGCATGAAGGCGGTCGCGCCGATCGGCTCGCCGATCCAGCCGTCGTCAATCAGCTTGCGGCAGGTTTGCAGGCCGCCGCCCAAAAACGTGTCCGGCGCTCCCCCGACGCGCAGGTTTTTCGCGCTGGCGACTTCCAGCAGTTCCTGGCCCTGCTCGCGGGTCAGCGAAAGGGGCTTTTCCACGTAAACGTGCTTGCCCGCCTGGAGCGCCTTCAGGCATACCGCATGGTGCGCGTTGGGAATCGTCAAATTCACGACAATTTCGATTTCCGGGTCGGCCAGCATCTCCTCGACGCTGTACGCCTTCGGCACGCCATGCTCTTCCGCTTTGGCCCGCGCCCGGCCCAAATCCAGGTCGGCGCAGGCCGCGATGTCGAGGATACGAAAGGTCTTGCCCGCCTTGAAATAAATGCCGCTGATGTTGCCGCAGCCCACAATCCCGATTTTAACCGCTTGCGCCGAAGTCTCCGCCACGCCTTTGCCCTCGCTTCCCGATGATTGCAACCGGCGCTTAAGTTGCCTTCTTGCCCCGTGTTTTCCTTCCCGCTTTCGCCCTTCCCTGAAAAAACGCCTAACCCCGGCTTCCTTCCCTTTGCAGGAAACCGCCTGTCTCGTGTGCAACTTAATCGGCAAGACCGGCGGGTTGGCCGCCACAGGCGAGGGAGAACATTCACCGATGAAACAATCCGAACCAACCGAAGCGGCGCACGAAAATTCCGGGGTTTCCCGACGCGCCTTTTTGGGCGACGCGGGGCGGGCCGCACTCGTCACGGGCGCGGCCCTGAGCGCGCCCGTCTGGAACGTCCTGCCGGTTCACGCCGAGCCGCTGGGCCGCCCGCGCCGCGTCCAGGCCAATGATAAAGTGACCCTCGCCCTGATCGGCTGCGGCGGCATGGGGTCGTCGAATATGCACGCCCTGATGGGCAAATCCGAAGTGCAGGTGGCCGCGCTCTGCGACGTGGATGACAACCGCATGGGCGGAGACATCAAAGACGTTACCGACAAGTACGGCAAGAAACCCGACACCTACAAAGACTACCGCAAACTGCTGGAGCGCAAAGACATTGACGCCGTGATCATCGGCACGCCCGACCACTGGCACGCCCTCAACCTCATTCATACCGTCGAGGCGGGCAAAGACGCTTACTGCGAAAAGCCGATCTCCCATGACATCACGGAAGCCAAAAGCATGGCCGCCGCCGCCCGGCATTACAACAAAATTGTCCAGGTCGGAACCTGGCAGCGTAGTACGCGCGAGTTCGTCAGCGCGGTCGCGTTCGTGCGGGCGGGCAAGCTGGGCCGGGTCACGACGGTGCGCGCCTGGAAAACCGACGGCTTTCAACTCGGTCATCACAAGCCCGGTCAGGCCGTTCCGTCCGGCCTGGATTACGCAATGTGGACCGGCCCGGCTCCCCTTCGGCCCTATATCCCGGAATATACGCATTTTCAATGGCGCTGGTTTTTGGAGAACGGGAACGGCATGACGGGCGATTGGGGCGTTCACATGCAGGACATCGGCCTGCTCGCCATGAGCAAAGACACCGACCTGGTGATGCCGACCGAAGTGGCGGCGTTCGGCGGCAAAATGGCCTGGCCCGACGACGACCGCACGTGGCCTGACACGCACTACGCGATCATGAAATTCACGAACCCCGATTTCGTGATGCACTGGCAGACGGGCCGCGATCACCCCGGCAAGCCCGATCACGGCACGGAATTCGTCGGCGAGGACGGACGCAGCCTGATGGTCTGGCGCGGCGGCTGGAAAGTCATGGACGCCGATGGCAAGGAACTGCCCAAAGAGGAAGCGCCCGCCACCAACGATCACTGGCAGAACTGGCTCGACTGCCTCAAGTCGCGTGAGCAGCCGCGCTCGAATTTGTCCTCGATGGCCCAAACCACGATTGTTTGTCATCTGGGCAACGCCGCGCTCTTCGCGGGCGAAACCGTGCGCTGGGATAAGGCGAAAATGGACATCGTGGGCAAGGCGGGCCGCAGCACAATCTCCTACGCCCGCGATTATCGCAAGCCCTACAAGCTGCCTATCTATAAAGCGTAGCGGGCTTGCTAGAACCAACCCCCGACGTTTCCCGCGCTTTCCCGCGCAGGGAAGTTCTGCAACGCACGGCGAAGCGTCGGGGAACGGAAATTTACAACCGTCGAAGCCTCGCCCGCCTGCTTTCCGCCCCGCTTCTCGCTTGGCCCCGCTTTCGGCGCTGTCCGTTCGCCGCAAAGTCCGTTTTTGCAGTATAATGCAGACAGGCCGACGGCTTACCCCTGTTTCCACGCCGATTGGCAAAGCGGTCTCGCCAATGCCGACTGGCAGCGCGGTTTCTCGCTAATGACGATTGGCAAAGCGATTGCCCGCCAATCGGCAGCGCGGCAGGCGGACCGCACTCTTCATGGAGCCATTCCTACCCATCATGCGCTATTTTCCCTATGGCAAAGCCGCCTTCAGCGTTCTCGTTCTCGCCATCCTGTCCGGGCTGTGGCTCGCGGCGCACCCGGCCCCGCGCAAGACCGCCACGCTCACCATCTGGACGTTCGCCAAGCCGCACTATCAGGCGTATCAACTGGCAATCCCTGCGTTCGAGGCCGCGCATCCCGGCGTCAAGGTAGACATCCAACTGGTCGCGAACGTAGCCGCCGCGCAGCGTTTGCAGGCCGCGTTCTGGTCGGATTTGGACGTTCCCGATCTGGTCGAGGTGGAAATCAGCAACGCGGGCAGTTTCTTTCGCGGGCCGCTGCGCGACGTGGGGTTCTCCGATCTGACCGCGCGCGTCAACAAAGCCCATCTGCTCGAACGCATGGTCGCCGCCCGGTTCGCGCCCTACACCAAGCAGGGCCACATCTTCGGCCTGCCCCACGACGTGCATCCCACGCAAATCGCCTATCGCCGTGACCTGTTCGCGCAGGCCGGAGTAGACCCCGAAAAAATCAAGACCTGGGACGACTTCATTCAGCTCGGCCACAAACTCACCATTCCCAACCGCCGCTACCTGATGGAAATGAACGACAACGACACGTCCCACTTCGAACCGGCCCTGTTTCAGCGCGGCGGCGGCTATTTCGACCCGCAGGGAAATTGCACGATGGACAACGAAACCGCCGTGCAAACCATGCTCTGGTACGTGCCGCTGGTCGCCGGGCCGAACAAAATCGGCAACAACCTGGGCGGCGGGCAGATTTTGACGCGGGCGGTCGAGGACGGCTATTTCTACTGCCTGGTCGCCCCGGACTGGCGCACCAAGTCCATCGAGCAGGACATCCCGCGCATGAGCGGCAAAATGGCGCTTATGCCCTTCCCTGCCGTGATGCCGGGCGGGCCGCGCACCAGCACCTGGGGCGGCACGATGCTGGGCATCACCAAGCATTGTAAAAATCAGGATTTGGCGTGGGAACTGGCGATGCACCTGTACCTCGACAAGGCGCAGCTGGCGGAGCGGTTTCGCGGCACGAACATTATTCCGGCCCTGCGGGAAGCCTGGGAACAGCCCGCCTTCCACGAGCCGCGCCCCTATTGGAGCGGCCTGCCCCTGGGCGAAACCTATGCCCGGCTCGCGCCGCAGGTTCCCGCGCAGTACGCCAGCCCGTTTATTTTTACCGCCAAAGCCAAGATGAGCGCGGCCCTCGTCGCCTGCGTCCAGCGCTACAATTCGGACGGCCCGAAAGATTTTGAACCGTTCGTGCGCGCCCGGCTCAAGCAAAGCGCGGACGAGGTTCGCGTTCTGATCCAAAGGAACCCTTACTAACG
The DNA here is from genome assembly GCA_038230115.1 of Chthonomonadales bacterium. Lineage (GTDB taxonomy): Bacteria > Armatimonadota > Chthonomonadetes > Chthonomonadales > Chthonomonadaceae > JBBRNU01. Next base: position 7,164 of record JBBRNU010000149.1, read on the forward strand.
ATGGCAGCCCCACCCGCGCCCAATCTTACGCCCCAAATTGCGCGCCCGCCGAGCGACAACCCCACGTCGCCGTTCTTTCGCTGGCAGCGGCATTTCGCGCCCTATCTGTTCGTGGCGCCGTTCCTGATTCTGTTCGCCCTGTTCGGATTGTGGCCGATTGTGAAAAGCCTGATGCTGGCCTTTCACGCCACGAACGGGCCGAAAAGTCAGGTGTATGTCGGCGTCAACAATTTCCGCTTCCTCCTGCGCGACCACGATTTTTATACCGCCGTCTGGAACACGTCGGTGTACGCCTTTTTCTCGGTCTTTTTGCAGCTGCCCCTGTCGCTCGGCCTGGCCCTGCTGTTGAACCAGAAATGGCTCAAGGGGCGCAATTTATTCCGGCTGGCTTTCTTCTCGCCCAATCTCGTCGGGCAGGTCTTTGTCGGCATCCTGTTTTCCGTCCTGTTCACGCCGCAGTACGGGCTGATCAACCAGGTTCTGCACGCGCTCATCGGCATTCCGCTCGATACCAAATGGCTGTCGAACCCTGCGCTCGTCATGCCCGCGCTGATTATCTCGTCGCTGTGGATTTACGTCGGGTTCAACATGGTCTATTTTCTGGCCGCGCTGCAATCCGTAGACCGCGAATTGTACGAGGCGGCAACCGTAGACGGCGCGAACGGCTGGCATCAATTTCTGGCGGTCACGGTTCCCGGCATTCGGCCCGTGTCGGTTTTCGTCCTTGTCACGGCGACCATCGGCTCGTTTCAACTCTTCGACCTGCCCTACATTCTGCTGAACAATTCGGCGGGGCCGGACAACGCGGGCCTGACGGTCGTGATGTATCTTTACAACAACGGCTTTGTGACCGGCGATCTGGGGTATGCGTCAGCGATTGGCTGGACGCTCGCGCTGGGCATGATGGTCATCAGTCTGGTGCAGCTGCGGTTGAGCGGCGTGTGGAAGGGGAAGGGGCAGGCGGAATGAGAGCGCAAACCGGAGCGAAAATCAGTCGCGGTCTCGTGTATGCGGCGTTGTGTCTGCTCGCGTTCGTGACCCTGACGCCCTTATTGTGGCTGGTCGCGGCCACGACCAAAAATCAGGACGACCTGTTTCACTACATCTTCTTCGCGCCGCGCGTCACGCTGGAGAGTTACGGGCAGTTGTGGGCGGTCACGCCGTCGTTTCTGCGCGCCGTCATCAACAGCACGCTCGTTTGCAGTTCGCTGGTCGTGGCGCAGCTGTTCTTTTCGTCACTCGCCGGGTTCGGGCTGGCGAAGTACGAGTTTCCCGGCAAG
>JBBRNU010000150.1:0-8436 GCA_038230115.1 Chthonomonadales bacterium
AGGCAGACACCTCGCTTCTGGCGGATACCGATAGGCTCTACGCCACGATTGCGGCGCAGAAAGGGCGTCTGGACATCCTTTTCGCCAATGCCGGCGTGGGAACGCTGCTGCCACTGGGAGCGATCACCGAGGAACAGTTCGACCAGACTTTCGCCGTCAACGTCAAAGGGACGCTCTTTACCGTGCAGAAGGCGCTCCCGCTGCTGCCGAACGGAGCCTCCATTATTCTCAACGCTTCGATCACCTCCGTCAAGGGAACGCCTGCCTTCAGCGTTTACAGCGCGTCAAAGGCCGCCGTGCGCTCGTTTGCACGGAGCTGGGCGGTGGACCTGAAGGAGCGCAAAATACGGGTCAACGCGATCAGCCCCGGCGTCGTCCCTACGCCGGGCTACAACCTGCTGGGCTTGACCGAAGAGCAAATCGAGGGATTTGTCGCCTCGCAGGCCGCGACAATTCCCCTGGGCCACGTGGGTACGCCGGAGGAGATTGCGAAGGCAGTCGTCTTCCTTGCCTCGGACGACAGCAGCTTCGTCAATGGCATCGAACTGTTTGTGGACGGGGGCATGGCCCAAATTTAGGCGAACGGGCGGCAGAGAAGGCGCGCAATCTGCCGCTCCTGACGGTTCGGAACGCAGCGCAGCGCGCCTGAAGCGCATAGTACACACAGCATCTCACATTAAGGAGTCGTTCGCATGACAACCCTGGAAATCAACAACCTCAACGCGCCCGCATCGCTCGGTCTCGACACCGAACGCGCCCGGCCCGAACTGCCCGCCGTCGCCTACCGAACCGTGAAGGTCAACGGGCTGGACATTTTCTACCGTGAGGCGGGGCCGAAGGACGCCCCCGTGATCCTGCTGCCGCACGGCTTTCCGACCAGCTCGCACATGTTCCGCAACCTGCTTCCGGCTCTGGGCGACGAGTTCCGCCTGATCGCGCCGGACTACCCCGGCTTCGGCAACAGCGCGATGCCCACGGTAGACGAGTTCGATTACACGTTCGACAACCTGACAAACGTGATCGAACAGTTCACGGAGCGGCTCGGACTGACGAAATACTCGCTGTACGCGCAGGACTACGGCGGGCCGGTCAGTTTCCGTCTGGCCGTCAAGCATCCTGACCGCGTGCAGGCGCTGATCGTGCAGAATGGCAACGCTTACGACGAGGGCATTGACAACGACTTCTGGAAGCCGATCAAGGCGTACTGGAAAGCCAAAAACCCGGAAAGCGAAAAGTACATTCGCAACATCTGCACCCGCGAAGGCACGATCTTTCAGTACGTCAACGGCGTCCGGGACATCGAAGCCATCAGCCCGGACAACTGGAACATGGACGCGCCCCTCCTGGCTCGCCCCGGCAACGTGGAGATTCAGCTCGCGCTCTTCTACAGCTACGGCAGCAACCCGCCGCTGTATCCCGCGTGGCAGGCTTATTTCCGCAAATATCAGCCGCCGACGCTCATAATCTGGGGAAAGAACGATGCGATCTTTCCGGGCGCGGGCGCGGAACCGTACAAACGGGACTTGAAGAACCTGGAGTTCCACCTGCTCGACACCGGACACTTCGCGCTGGAAGAGGACGGCGCGAAGATGGCCGGTCTGATGCGAACCTTCCTGCGTGAGAACGTGACGCGGTAAGCAAGGCAGGCAAGCGAGGAAGCGGATAGCGGCGCGCGGCGAAAAGAAACCGCGCGCCGCAGGGTCGGCGTTCGACCGGGAGCGAAACAATGGTCAAAATCATCATCGGGTTATTTCTGGGCCTTTTCATCGGCATCGGCTGTCGGTATTTCGACATTCCGCTGCCCGGCCCGCCCAAACTCATCGGGGCGCTGGTGCTGCTGTCCATCACGTCCGGCTACCTCGGCGCGGATTATCTGCTGGCCCGACGGACGCCAACCGAGGGCCGGACCGAACTTCAAAGGAGTCGCAGCGATGGACGTCATTATGGCGCGCGGTGAAATCGAGGCGCTGTTCGTGGCGGGGCAGCGAGCGCGCCCCGGCGTGTACCGGCAGGTGGAAAGCAGGCGCATCGTCCGCCTCGACGCCGAAGATTATCTGCCCGCCAGTCTGGATGGACACGTCGCCTGCTACATCTGTCTCGGCGACAGCGGGATAAAACGGGACAAAAACGCCCGCCAATGTCAGGCGGCAGACCGGTTGATTTGCGAACCGGGCGGTTGATTGTGGGCAGGGCGTGTGAACGCGCGCCCTGACGCGCGACACGCCGGACGTTCATTATCTCGACCCAACTTGTTCCTCAATCCCGCTCGCCTGATACGAAGGCATGAGGCGCGTCGAACGGGAATGAATGCCCGTTCTGAAACGCAAAGCCCGCCTGCGCGGGCTTAAATACGGATTGTCTACGCTGGCTTTTTGCGGACTGAAAACGTTTGGGCGGATCGGCATTGCAGGCCACGCAGGTGGTCTGTGCATTTCAGAACGGGGATTTATTCCCGTTCGACGCGCAGACGAGCCTCCGTAGCAAGTTGGTTTTCGCGTCACGAACGGGAGCCTTACGCTTCCAAAAAGGAGACTTGGCAATGACTATCTACGCGCAGGAAGCGACCCTAGGGCGGGAACGGCTCGAACACTGCCTGATCGAGACGAATCACCGCATGAAGAACAGTCTTCAGATGATTGCGGCGATGCTGGACATTCAGACCGATGAGGACGCCCGTACCCTTTCCGCCGAGGGCGTCGCGCGACTCCACGATTATCTACGCACGATGGGCGCGCTTCACGACCTCCTGACGCAGAACGCCCGTGAGCGCAAAGACCCGGACCGGCTTTCGGCGCGCGACCTGCTCGACCGGCTCGTTCCGCTGATGCGAAATTTGGCGGCGGGGCGCAGCATTCGTTATCAGGCGCGGGACGTTATCACGACGCCGCGCAGGGGCATGGCGCTGGCCGTGATCGCGCAGGAGCTGATCAGCAACGCGCTCAAGCACGGCAGAGGCGGCGTCCAGGTGACGCTGAACCGGATGGGCGAGACCGCCCTTCTGGAAGTTTGCAGCGACGGGCCGGGCTTTCCCCCGGACTTCACGACGAGAAAGGCGTCGCGAACCGGGCTGGAACTCATCGAGCAGCTGACCCGGTGGGACTTGCGCGGCGTGATTCGCTACGAGAACCGACCGATGACCGGCGCGTGCGTTGTGATCGAGTTTCCGACAGACATTGAAAACTGAGGCGTTCGGCTGATGGAGACCTGGGGCGTACACGGCGGCGCGGAACGCCGGGCCGCTATACAGAAGGGAATGCGAGGATGGAAACGACGAACGAATTGCAGGGCAAGCGAACGGTCGTCACCGGCGGAACGCAGGGCATCGCCAATGACAGTGACACCGGACATTCGGCGTCAATCTCGCTCTAGCCGTGTAAACGTGTAAAGAGGCTCGACTGACGGTAAAAGGAGAGACGGAATGAGCGGCGCGCAGGAATCACGGGCCGTCGAGTACGTCAGCAGTGTGGCTTTCGCGCCCACGCTGGAACGTCTGACGGAGGCGATTGTAACGGCAGGAATGACGATTTTCGCCCGGATTGACCACGCGGCGGGCGCGCGAGAAATCGAAATGGAGATGCCGCCGACGGTGGTATTGTTTTACGGCTATGCCAGAGGAGGAACGCCGATCATGCTGGCGTCGCCGCAGGCCGCGCTCGATTTGCCGCTGCGAGCGCTGGTGCGCGAAGAGGCCGACGGGCGCGCATGGGTCTCGTTCCACCCGGTCGCGCCGATGCTGCAGCAGGCGGGCGTGCCGGACGCGCTCGCCGCGCGACTGGAACCCGCGCAGCGCCTCCTGGTGGAAGCGATCCGGCCATAGCGGGCAAAACGAGGGCAGATTGCACTGCGGCTCAAAGCGAATCGCCGAAGTTTATTTATCTACTTCGCCTGCCAGTTGTCCAGGGCTGCTACCCTGTCTCTGGACTGCCGATTCATCAACAATCCTGGATTCAACTCAGACCGGGGGCCGGTTCCTCTTCCGGGTCTGCGACAACATCGAACCTCTTGAGAAGGAGTTACGCACATGGCAACCGTTCTGCAACGCAGTTATGTTTTCGGCGCGCTGTTTCTGGCGTTCACGTCGCGCCCGCCCGCCGCCTCGCCGCAGGAGCGCGGAACGTCTCTGCGCGCGACTGCCGGGTTCGCCCGCGCAACGATGGAAAGTATGACGAAGATGGACAAGGCGATGATGGTCGCGCCCATGACCGGCGACCCCGATCATGATTTCGCGGCCATGATGATTCCGCACCATCAGGGAGCCGCGGACATGGCGAAAGTTTTCCTGCTGTACGGCAAAGACCCGGCGCTGCGGCGGTTGGCGCTAGAGATCATCGTCACGCAAAAGCAGGAGATCGAAGTGATGCGGCTGCGGCTGGCGGCGCTGAAGGCGGGCGCGACGCCGCGGCGCACGGTCAGCCAGTCTCGCCCGGAGAACCCGCCGCGCGCGAAAGAACAAAAAATTACCGCATCGGTTGCGGCTTCCCGTCGTGACCGGGTTTATACCGCCGACCAGACCTCCAACACGGTTTCCGTGATTGATCCGGCGTCGAACTTATTGCTTGGCGTCATTCGGCTCGGCGACCCGGTTCCCGGCGCGCTCAGTCCTCTGTATCGCGGTCAGCTGCTTGTGCATGGCATGGGCTTTTCGCCGGATCATCAAACGCTCGCTGTCGTTTCGGTCGGCTCCAACGCGATCACTTTCATCAGCACGGCGACCAACCATGTCAAAGGCGTCGTTTACATCGGGCGCTCGCCGCATGAGGCGTTCTTCACGCCGGATGGCAAAGCGCTTTGGGCGACGGTGCGTGGCGAGGACTATGTTTCCGTGATTGATCCGGTGAGGATGAAGGAGACTCGGCGCGTTCGGACTGCAAACGGGCCGGGCATGGTCTTGTTTCGCCCGGACGGACGTTATGCTTTCATAACGTCCAGCTTTACCCCGGAACTGGATGTGGTGGATACAAAAACGTACCAAGTCATTGCGCGCGTTCCGCAGGCCAGCCCCTTTTCGCCGAACCTGGCGGTCAGTCAGGACGGGCAGGAGGTCTGGTTCACGCTCAAAGACAGCGGCAAAACGCAGGTAATGAGCGCCCGGCCTCCCTTCCATATTCTCAACACGCTGGCGACCGGCCCGATCTCCAATCATGTGGCGCTCGTCAGCAACAGCAATGGCAAGTTCGCCTATATCACGGTGGGAGGAGAAAACGTCGTGAAGGTTTATCGCCGGGGCCGGAAGCCGGAATTGATCGCCGCCATTCCCGCCGGAGATTTGCCGCATGGCATCTGGCAATCGGGAGATGGCGCGCGTGTTTATGTCGGGCTGGAAAACCAGGATGCGGTTCTCGCCATAGACACGCTCACGAATAAAGTCATCGCCGCCATTCCAATTGGTCAGCAGCCGCAGGCCCTTGTCTATGTTCCCGACGCCGTGCCGACAGGGAACGGGACGGCCAACCTGACGCCGCTCGGTGAGGCAGGCGAGGCGGCGCATCTGACCTTGACTGCGCCAATGGAGAGCCGCCACAGGGGAAGCGCAACGGTTTCCGTAAACGCGCTGGGGCCGCTCGATCTGCTGCAGGTGGCCGTATCCGGCTTGAAACCGGAACAGCGGTATCGTCTCTGGCTGGCGACATCCCGCTCCGCGCCGTTCGGCCAGAAGCAGCCGCTCGTCACCTTCAAGACGAACCTGGCCGGGGCGCAGGTAGCGCAGGCGATCGGCCCTTTGCGTCAGGCGCTGACCGCTCAAAGCGACACCGCCGCCGAACCGCTGCAACAGCGTTTTTTGCTGGTCACGGCGCTGGACAGCGACACGCCGGAACTGATCCAGAATGTTCCATGACCGAACGCTGGATTGCAGAGAGGCAGGCGCGGCTTGGACATGCGCCTGCCGTTGCGTCGCCACCGGTGAATGGCGCAAAAGGGATCGGACTGACAAGCCGGTGGGCGGTTTGTTGACGCCTCCTCGCGGACACGCTATAATGGGCGGCAAGGCGGTTTCCTCTTCAGCTGGACAAAAATCTTTCGCCCGACGCCTTCGCGCGGATACTGGACGCCGACGCGGTTCTACTGGTGGAAGCGGAGGGTCGCCTGCTCGGTTACGCGCAGTTCGGCGCGGCGGGCGATCTGTCGGATGATGAGGCAGGCCAGGAGTTACGCAGGCTCCATGTTGATCCTGCTCCCCGCGCATTGCGAGGAGGGGAAAGCGGGGCATTCACTTGCTGAGTAGAAAAGGGATTCAAGCGCGTGGAAAACCTTCTGACAGAAACCAATCTTCTGGCGGGCATCGCATTGTGGCGCACACAGAAAACGAACTTGCCCCGCGATTTCCATAACGAGTTTTATCAGGAACTCTCTCGCTTGAAGCAAAACGGCTTGAATGCCGCCTGGTGGGGACAGATAGTAAATTACCTGTCCGGTTGGAAAGCCTTACGACCGTCCGCCAAAGAAGAAATTTACGGGCGTGGCGTTGAACGTTTGGAACAACTGCAAGCCGCTTACAATCGGATTGTCGCGTCTTGCGGCGAGCAGTCTCTGAGTCTGACGGTGGCGAACTGGACGTCGTTGGAAGAACTTTATGCTGTCGCGTTCGCCATCAAAGCTGCTAACAGCCCCGTTTTTGGCAGCAAATTATGCCATTTCATATTGCCAAATGCTTTTCCGGTGATTGACCGTGACGTAATTGGCGTGGACTCCCGCGCCTACTACGAGTACTGGCAGTTTTGCAAGGCGCAGTGGTCAGAATGCACGGAGCGGGAAGCGCTACAGCAGACATTGCAGCGGACTATTGGCGAAGCGGTTCATGCCGCGTACCCGTATTCAACCAAAGTGACGGAGTTGTGCATTATCGGCAGTCGTTGTTAGCGCGTGGCATTGATTTCGATGATTGGGTGGCAGGGGAGGTTTGCGCGTTTTGACGGGGAAGACGAATTATGATCTGGGACAGGTTTACGGAAAAGGCGCGGGCGGTGGTCTGCGCGGCCAACGAAGAGGCCGTTCGCCTGGGGCATCGCGAGGTTACAACGCAACACTTGCTGCGAGGACTGCTGCGCGATGCGGAAAGCGTCGCCTGCCATCTGCTCCGACGCGCTAACGTCGCCCCGCAAACCCTCGCTGACGCCCTCGCGCCGCATCTTTTGCAGGGCGCGTTTTTTGGGTCGCAGGAAAGACCGTACTCCGCAGCCGCGAAACGGGCGATGGACGGCGCCTATGAAGCCGCGCGCGGGCTTGACTGCAATTACATCGGCACGGAACACTTGCTGCTCGGACTATTGGAGGCATCTGACGGCGTAGCGGGCCGCGTTCTGCGGCAGACCGGATTGACGGCCCGGCAGGTTCGCGCCCTGTGGCAGGCGTTCCGGCGCGAGCAGGCGGCGTCATCGGGCGAAAAGGAGTAGTCTCGTGAAGATATTGATTACCGGAGCGCGGGGCAACTTTCCCACCGCGCTGATTCCGCGCCTCGTCGTGGCCGGACATTCGCTGGTCTTGTTCGATCTGGAGCCGATGGGCGCGCTCGATAACTGCGTCAGCGTCCAGGGCGACCTGCGCGACGCCGCCGCCCTGACGCACGCCATGCAGGGCTGCGAGGCGGTTATTCACGCCGGAGCCTATCACGGCGGCTCGGCGGAAACCCGGAATTACGACGATCACTATGGCGTCAACGTGACCGGAACCCACAACGTCCTGCGCGCCATGCAGCTGCACGGCATCAAGCCGCTCGTCTTCTCCTCCGCCGACGCCGTGTACGGGCAGGGAATGCGGGGCGTGCGGACGATGGACGAAACCGTCGCCTGTGTGCCGACCTCGATCTTCGGCCTGACCAAAGTTCTCAACGAAGAAATGTGCCGCTACTTTGCGCGCCATCACGGTTTCAAAATCGCGATTTTGCGCTACGGGACGTTCCTCCCCACCGATTGGAAAACCGCAGGCATGGGGCTGCTGAACGCCTGGGTGGATCGCGAAGACGTGGCGCAGGCCAACGAGCTGGCATTAGGGGCGGTCGTGGCCGAGGAGTTCGCGTGCGAAGCGTTTCTGATTCACGCCGCGCATCCGTTCGCGGAGGACGATTGGCCCGATCTGGAATCGAAACCGGCATCCGTCCTTGCGCGCTATTATCCGGGCAGCGTGGAAATCCTGACCGCGCACGGCCTGCCGGCTCCCAAAGTGCATCATCGCTACGACATCGCCAAAGCGATTGAACAACTGGGCTACGACCCGCAGCATAATTTCGAGCAGTTCCTGGCCCGCCTGAGCGCGGTATGATTTTTCGTGTCAGCGGGGCGTCGCTTGTCAGGCGGAGCCGGAGGTTGAAAACCCCCGGCAACAAAAACCAGGCGTCCTGCGGACGCACAATCCGCTCACGCTAGGAACGCGCGCCGATATAGCAGGCCGCGAGGAAGGCGCAAGCATTTCAACGACGCGACGCCGCGTCCGCAGGACGCC
>JBBRNU010000151.1:0-8350 GCA_038230115.1 Chthonomonadales bacterium
CATCTGCATCAGCTGTCCCACGCCCGCTTGGTCAATCGTGTCGAACGGGTCGGTGGGCAGGATTTTCTGCTCCAGGTAGGGGACGAGGAACTTGCCCGCGTCGTCGCGGCTGTACCCGAACGTCATCTGCGTCAGGTCGTTCGTGCCGAACGAGAAGAACTGCGCGTATTCGGCGAGTTGATCGGCCACCAGACAGGCGCGCGGAATCTCGATCATCGTGCCGAACATGTAGTTCAGCTCGATCCCGGCTTCGGCAATGACCTGTTTCGCCACCGCTTCCAGCTGCGTCTGCACGGTTTTCAGTTCGTTGACATGCCCGACGAGCGGGATCATGATTTCGGGCAGGACTTCCAGCCCGCGCTTCTTGATGGCGACCGCCGCCTGCAAAATCGCCCGCGTCTGCATCTCGACGATGCCGGGGAAGACAATCGAAAGCCGACAGCCCCGCAAGCCCATCATCGGGTTCGCCTCGCGCATTCCCTCGACGGCCTGCAGAAGAGTCTCTTTCTTGTGCAGCTCGTCGGGATTGTCGCCCCTGACGCGCAGTTCGGTCACCTGCACGAGCAGTTCGTCGTGCGAGGGCAGGAACTCGTGCAGCGGCGGGTCAATCAGGCGAATCGTGACCGGCTTGCCCGCCATGACCTCGAAAATGCCCTCGAAATCCTTCTGCTGGATCGGCAGCAAGCGGTCGAGCGCGTTCTTGCGGATGGTTTCGTCCGACGCCAGAATCATCTCCTGCACGATGGGCAGCCGCTCCGACTCGAAGAACATATGCTCGGTGCGGCAGAGGCCGATGCCTTCCGCGCCCAACTCAAGAGCCTGTTTCGCGTCGCGGGGGTTGTCGGCGTTCGTGCGTACCTTGAGCGTCCGCACGCTGTCGGCCCAGGTCATCAGCTCGCTGAACGCGCCGGACACTTCGGGCGCGATCAGTTTCAGCGCGCCGACATAGACCGCGCCGCTCGACCCGTCCATCGTAATCGTGTCGCCCTCGCGCACCACCAGATCGCCGACGGTCACGGTTTTCGCTTCGGCGCTGACTTTCAGGCTTTCGGCCCCCGCCACGCAGGGAATGCCGAACCCGCGCGCCACGACCGCCGCGTGCGAGGTTTTGCCGCCACGCGCCGTCAGGACGCCCTGCGCGGCCAGCATGCCATGCACGTCGTCGGGATTTGTCTCGTCGCGAACCAGAATGACTTTCTCGCCCGCTCCGCCATGCACGCCGCGCAGGGCGGCGGTATCGGCGTCGAACACGACGATGCCGACCGCCGCGCCCGGCGACGCGGCCAGACCGGACGCCAGTTTCTTCGCGCCGCCCAAGACGTCGGGGTCAATGCGCGGATGGAGCAGCTGGTCAACGTGCGAGCCGGTGACGCGGTTGATCGCCTCTTCTTTGGTGATCAGGCCTTCATGCACCATGTCAACGGCGATATGCACGGCAGACGGCCCGGTTCGCTTGCCGACGCGACATTGCAGCATAAAGAGTTTGCCATGCTCAATCGTGAACTCCAAATCCTGCATGTCCTTGTAATGCCGCTCCAGACGGTCGGACATATCGAGGAATTGCTGATAAACTTCGGGGTTCTGCTTCTGAAGCTCCGAGATCGGAACCGGCGTTCGCACGCCCGCCACGACATCCTCGCCCTGCGCGTTCATCAGGTACTCGCCGAACATCGCGTTTTCGCCGGTCGAGGGGTCGCGGGTAAAGGCCACGCCCGTGCCGCAGTCGTCGCCCGCGTTGCCATAGACCATCGCCTGCACGTTGACAGCGGTTCCGATGTCGTCGGGAATCTTCTCGGTCCGGCGGTAGACAATCGCCCGGTCGGTATTCCACGACTTGAAAACGGCTTCGATGGCGAGCGCGAGCTGCTCATAGGGGTCGGTCGGGAATTCGCGTCCGGCGTGGTCGCGAACGTGGGCGAGGAACAGGTCGCAGACCGCTTTGAGGTCGTCGGCATCCAGATCAAGGTCGTTTTCGACGCCCTTTTTGTCTTTGTACTCCTGAAAAATGTGGTTGTCGAAATCGTGCTTGGACAGCCCGAATGCGACGTCGCTCAACATCATGATGAAGCGGCGGTAGGCGTCGTAAACGAAGCGCGGGTTGCCGGTTTCAGCGATCAGGGCGGCAATCGTGGTCGGGTTCAGGCCCAGGTTGAGAACCGTGTCCATCATGCCGGGCATCGAGAATTTCGCGCCGGAGCGGACGGAGACGAGCAGGGGCTTTTGGGAGCCGCCGAAAGCGCGGCCCATTTTGTTTTCGACATCGGCGACCGCCGCGCGCACCTCGTCCATCAGGTTGGCGGGCAGGCGCTGGCCCTGCCGGTAATACTCGTTGCAGGTGTCGGTCGTGATGGTAAAACCCGGCGGCACGGGCAGGCCGATATTGGACATTTCGGCGAGGTTGGCCCCTTTGCCGCCGAGCAGGTCGCGCATACTCCGGTCGCCCTCCTGGAAGAGGTAGACGCGCTTGGCGTCCTGGGACACGCCTGCGGGCTGAGTCATGGTTGCAGTCATTGCGAGAAGGTCTCCTTCGAAAGAATCATCGGAAGAATCACAGAATCCGGCGCGGGATAATGGCGGGAATAGTATACCCTATCCCGAACGGGGCGCGTTCCGAACGAAGCGCGGTTCGCCGCCTTCGGCGAGTAAGCGAATTCGGAAACCGAAGTTTCCGCAACTGACTCCCGAATTGCGGGCTGAGGAAGATGAGAGCGCTAAAGAAGGCGGGCGAGATGCAGGGCGATGAAGACGAGGAACCCTGCTGAGGTGAGGAAGTTCAGGCGCATGGCGGTGCGGAAGGCGCTGACGACGGTATGGCGATTGCGCCCGTAGTCCTGCGCGAAAACGGCCACGCGCCATAAAATCACCACGTAAGCGAGGCCGACCAGGGCGGTATCCGTTCGGGTCATCGTGCGGGCCATAACGAGAACGGCGAAGACGCCCGCGAGAACAAGGCAGCCGAAACCGAACTGCAAGGCGCGCTGCGGGCCGAGCGCGACCGCCAGCGTTACGTCGCCGCGTTTGTGGTCTTCCTCGACCTGATAAACCTGCGTGAGCGGGTAGAGGCCGAGCGTGGTGAAGGCGGCGGACAGAATGCCCCACAGCCCGCGCTCGCTGACAATGCCGCCCAGACCGCCGCGCGCCGCCGCCCACCCCGCCAGAAAACCGAGCGCCCCCTGCCCGATCAGCACGGTCAGCGCGCTCAACGTCGGGCTGGCTTTCCAGCGCGTGCGCGGATGCGAATAGACCGCGCCGAGCAGAGCGATGATAACGTAAATCGAGAAAAAGGTCGGGTTGACGCCCAGGGCGAGAACGCCGCCAACAATTTGAACGAGCAGGGAAAACGCCAGCAGATGCGGCGGAGCGGGCGGCGGCGACAGCATCCCGCCCACCGGCCCCTCGTCCCGATCATAGGCGGTGTTGAAGGCCGTAATGCCGGTATACAGAAAACAATGGACGGCGACAAAGGCGAGCAGGAGCGCGAAGGTCAAACGGAGCGAGACCAGAAAATATCCCCACAGGAACAGCGGGGCGAGCGACAGTTGAAACGGCAGGCGCAGGTGTTTCCAATAGGCGCGCAGGTCAGGACGGGGAACAGACTGGGCGATAGCGAGGGGCGCAGCAGCGGGTTCGGGAGCGTCGGAGGAAACGCCCGCCGACGAAACGGGCGCGGTCAGCGGTTCCGGTTCGTCTGTGCCAGTTGCGCGCATAATTCTACGGCCCTCGCTCCGTCTTCGCCCGTCACGACGAGCGGCTGCAATCCGCGCACGGCATCGGCGAAGTGCGCGATTTCCCGCTCGAACCGATTGGGGCCGCCCTCGTCATGCACGCGCCAGACCGGTTGGTCGGCGGTGAGATAGCGCAGCGCGCCGGTATCGTAATCCACCAGGCAAGCCCCCGCCGTGCCGTAAATTTCCACGACGTTGCGGCCCCCCGGACTGCTCCAACCCGCCTCAACGACGCCCAGCGCGCCTTCCCCTTGCAGCACGAGCGCGACCGAATCCTCGACGGGCAGGCCGGGCGTCAGGGTGACGAGACCGCCGCTGATGGCGAACGCCTCGCCGCAAAAATAACGAAAAAGATCAATGCCGTGAATCGCGCTTTCGAGCAGCGCGCCGGTCGTGACGTTCTCAGGGTAGGCCGCAAGGTCAGCGAGGTCGGGGCGCAGGCCGCTGAACCGACAGCGAAACATCGTGATCCGCCCCAACTCGTCATTGTCGAGCAGGTCTTTGGCGAACAGCAACGGCGGATGAAAGCGGTGACAAAAACCGGTCATCAGGAGCCGCTCGCGCTGCGCGGCCAGCTGCACAAGCGTTTGCGCCGCCGCGATGTTCCCGGTCAGCGGCGTTTCGCACAGGACGTTCCCGCCCGCCTGAAGCGCGGCCTGCGCGGCTGCGAACTGCGCGTCCGGCGTCGTACAGACGTCCACAATATCGAATGGCCCGCCCGCAAGCAGATCGGCGACAGCCGTGAACGCGGCGCAGCCGGGAAAACGTCGGGCCGCTTCCGCCGCCGCCTGCCCGTTCAGGTCACAGACCGCCGCCACGCGCACGCCGCTCAAATTTTCCCAGCACGCCAGATGAATGCTGCCTACGCCGCCGCAGCCGATGAGCGCGACCGTCAATTCCGCCACCGCGTTTACCCTTCTTGCCGCCCCGCAGCCTCACAACATCGCGATTTCACGATTTCACGACATCAATGCTGTTTCGATTGGCTCAGTCGTTTTCGGCAAGCAGTTTGAGGGCGTCGCAGTGTGCGTTGCACTCGTGCGCGATGAGTTTTCGCAGGGTGACGCCCGTCAGGGGCTGCGCGGCGGGCGCGGCAAGCCGGGCAATCGCGTCCGGCGCGGTCGTCTGCCGCACGTCTACGGCGCGGACGATTTCGGCGGCTTCCGCGTCGGACGCCCGCGTGTCATAGCCGTTGGCATTCAGGAAGGTCAGCGTGGCGATCAGAGCCGTGCGCCGATTGCCGGACTGATAGGACTTGCGCGTAAGCAGGCGTTCCAGCAGGTTCGCGGCCTGCGTCGGCACGTCCTGGCTCTGACCGTAGCTGTACTGTCCGGCCATCGCCGCTTCCAGGGTGACATAGTTGTAGGGATTGACCTTGCCGGTCACCGCGCTGTTGATCCAGACCAGGTCGTATACCGTCAGATACTCCAAAGTGGGGTCGCTCCTCGCAAAAATCCGGGCCGAGAATGAGGTGGGGGCCGTTAGGGTCGCGGCGTGTTCCCGTTCACGCCGTTTTGCTGGCTCAACTGCGAGGCCGGGCGCAGGAAGTCGGTGGGAACCGCGCCCCCAACGCCGCCCTCGACCGCCAGATCGTTCAGCCGGGACAGCAGGCGCTCGGTCAGCGGGTCGGCAATCGGGATGTGTCGGAAGCGGCGCAGGTTGTCGGAAAGCAGGCTGAAATTCACGGCGTACTCGTCGTTTTCGGCGCTGTCGGTCCGCAGCGGGTCGGCGACGAGGGCGCGCGAGGCGGCGTCGGCGATGGCCTGGGCCATCTTGTTTTTCAGTTTTCGCAGCTCGGCGACGTGCGCGCGTACCGGCTCCAGGCTTTCCGCGTCTACGGTCGCGGGCGCAAAGGGCGCGCGGGCGAAGAACCCGATGCACAGGTCGGTTCCAATCCCTTCATTCACCGGGCGCGGGCCAACTTTTTGCTTCAACTTCAGCAGCGCCTCGAACGAGAAGTACGAGTCGTAATCATTGAGGGAATGCTTGACGGACGCGGCGGCAATGTCCGCAACGTAAATTTCGTAGGGCGCGACCGGCGTGACGTAGCGGACGGTTCCGGTCGCCATGGTGTCGCCGCCGTCCGAGAACGTGGAAAAAGCGATTTTGCTGCCGACGGGCAGGGGGCGCGGCGCGAGAACCCAGGCGGTTTTGCCCAGGACGCGCGTCACGATGCCGACCTGCGTCTGCACGGGGTGCAGGTCAATCCGCACGTCGCGAATGTCCTGCGCGCCGACGGATTTGCCAACAAAGGCAAGCGTCAGGCCGAGCGCGCCTGCGGTCAGCGCGCCGCCGAAATTACGAGAAAAAAGGTTCATGTCCTGTACTCCTGCGCCCAGTGAAGCGGTCACGTTGCGTTAGCGTACCCAACGGAAACCGCGCTTGTCAAACGCGCCGACGATTTTTTCCGTGCCAGCCCGATCTGTCCTGTTTTATTCGCCGCGATGCAGGGCGTCCACTTCGGCCCGCGTCGGCAGGGAGGGCTGCGCGCCCGCCCGCGTGACCGACAGCGAGGCAGCGCGGATGGCGAACTGCGCGGCGGCTTCGAGGGAGCGCCCTTCGGCCAGGCCGACTGCCAGCGCGCCGGTGAAACAGTCGCCCGCCGCCGTCGTGTCTACGGCCTGAACGAGGGGCGCGGCCATATGGGTCACGCCCGCCCCGTTCGCCGCGAGACAGCCCGCCCCGCCCAAAGTAATGACGACGTTCGCCACGCCGCGCGCCCGCAATTCCCGCGCCGCCTGCGTCATGTCCAGCGTTTCGGGCGCGGCGAAACCGAGCAGGCTGGCGGCCTCCGACTCGTTCGGCGTCACGACGTCGGCCAGAGCCAGCAATTCGGGCGGCAGCGGGTCGTCCAGACTTACGGGCGCAGGATTGAGCAGGACGCGCACGCCCAGCGATTTCGCCAGCCCGATGGCGTGGGCGACCGCCGCGCGCGGGATTTCCAACTGCACGATCACCGCGTCGGCGTCGGCAATCGTCGCTCTTGCCGCCTCGATGTCCCCTGGCCTGACCAAGCCGTTCGCGCCGGGCGCGACAATAATTGCATTCTGACCGGAATCCGCCACGCCGATGAGCGCCACGCCGCTCGCAGTGTCGGGTTCGCTCATTACATAATCGGTATGTATGCCTGCCGCCTGCAATTCCGCGCGCAGGGCCGTCCCGAAAGCGTCGTCGCCCACCCGGCCCACGAACCAGACTTCGGCTCCCAGACGCGCGGCGGCGACGGCTTGATTGGCCCCTTTGCCGCCCGGAACCGCTGCGAACGCGCCGCCCAGCACGGTCTCGCCCGGCGCGGGAATATGCGCCACGCGAACGACCAAATCCATGTTCGCGCTGCCGACGACGACAATGCGCGGGCGCGGCTTGCCGTTCGGATTCGCTCCGGCGTTCTTTTCGCTGTCGGGTTTCGGTTCGTTTCGGTCGGCGGGCATGGCGTTACTGCGGCTTCGGTTTGGGCGCGGGCGTCGCGGATGCGGAAGGCCGCGCCGCCTTCCCTTTTTTGTGCGCGGCTTCGAGATTGACGCGCCAGGCGACGTCCTCGCCGACTTCCTGATGATGCACTCGCGCCGCCACGTGCAGCCCGGCCCGCAGCGCGCTCAGGGGCAGCGTTTTGGCCCCGGAATGTATTTCAGTCGCGCCGGTATAAAGCAGCGTGCGCGCGTCGCCCGCGACCGTCGTCAGCGTAAAGGAGTGCGCCGCGCCGTTGACCGCCGACACGACACCATGCACCGTAGACGCCGCGCGCTCTTTTAGCTGCCCTGCGCCCGCCTCGCTGTTGGAAATTTCCCGCGCCATGATCGCGCCGCTTGGCAGGGCGCGCGGCACGATGTAAATTTTATCGCCCGCCTTGAAGTCTTTGCTCGACGCGGGCTTGCCGTCCCGACTCCAGTCCGTTTTCTCGCTGATTGTATACTCAAGGGGAATCGCGTCGGTTCCCACTGCCGCTGTCAGCGTATCCTCGTCCATTTCCTGGATTGTGGCGGGCGTGATCGTGTGCCGCATCGTGGTCAGCCACTCCCAGCTGGCCGGGTCGGTCATCTCGCTGACGACGTGCGTATCGTCCTCGCGGGACTTGCGAACGTGCAGGACGACGGTTTCGCCCGCGTGGAAATCGCTGACCTGCGCAGCGCGGCGGCTCTTGAGAAAGCGGGTTTTCCCGGTCAGCCCGAACGTTTCCAGTTTCCCGGCGCGTTCTTTCAGCGTCACGGTCTGGGCCTTGTCGTCGAGCGCGACCAGGCTGCCGGGCTTGACGTTGGGCGAGCGCGGGGCCGTTTTCGCGCCGGTTTGCGCCAGGGCGCGCGGCGAATACAGGCCGCACGAAAACGCAAGGAGAAGGGGCAGGCCGAGCGACGGCAGCAGGCGGGGCATGGCGGACAGACTCCTTTTGCTTGGCGGCGTTGTTGCGTTGTCGTGTTTTGGCAGCGTGTCGGGTTTTGGCGACGGTCGGAAGGATAGTTCGCCTGCCTTGCCCCGCATTCCTTCCCGGCCCGAAAAAATCGGCGTTATTTTCTTTCGGCTCAACACTTGACTCGCAAAAAGAGCCGGTTCCCGTTTTCAGGCGGGAACCGGCTCTTTGCAAACGACTGCCAGAACGCGATCAGGGCATTTCGGCGGTGTCGAGCGCC
>JBBRNU010000152.1:0-8334 GCA_038230115.1 Chthonomonadales bacterium
GGGCGGGCGCGGCCAGGTTTGTCCCCGCCGACAAAATTTTCAGGCGCGAATTTCAAGACCGCCGTGCGGGGCGGCAGGCAGCAGGGTATTGACAACGTCCTTGTCGGCGTTCAGCGCCTTTTTCAAGAGCGAGGCGGCGACGCCCGTGTTATCATCGGCGGCGCGCAGAAGACTGGCGGTCACGGTATTGGCGGCGGCGGAAATTCCTGGCATGATTGGTTTACTCCTTCTCTATTGCGGGCCTGGCATTCGCTTTTTTGCGTTCGGAGCGCGGATACTTGGAAGAGCCTGCGTTCGCGTTCCTGTCGAATCGAAACGGGCCGCATCGGCGTTTCCAATCGAAACGGGCTGTATCAGCGTTCCTGAAGACTCACGGTCAATTCGATTTCGCCAATCGGCAGGCAAATCGGCACGACCAGGGCGGGAACGTTGAGCGTGGTCATTTTTACGTTGCTGCCGCGCACTATCGAGGGCGGCGTGATGTCGCAGGTTATTCCCGCTTCCGCAAGCAGGCTCATTGCATTACCGGTAATCATGTTTCCCAGCTCGCCAATCGCGCTGGCAGCCAGATTGTCGAAGGTCAGCACCGGCTGTCCCAGCATTTGCGAGGCGATGCGGTCTGCGGTGATCAGGCTCATGCCATAAAGTATCTGCCCCTCGATGCCTCCCGTCACGCCCATGATGACATTGCATTGCTGAGTAGCGAAAATCTTGGGCCGCATAGAAAGCGTTCCCTTTTCCGGCTTCATGCCCAGCGCGATTTCGCAGACGCTGAAGCAGGCGCTCACAAACGGGTTAATGTATTGAACTTTCATTAGGTATGCGGTCTTCCTGTCAGCCCTCGTCGGCCCGTCAGCCAATAATTTTCTGTACGGCCTCGATCACTTTTTCCGGCTGGAACGGCTTGACGATGAAGTCCTTCGCGCCCGCCGCGACCGCTTCCATAACCATGCTTTTCTGGCCCATCGCCGTACACATAATGATGTTGGCCTGCGGGTACTGCTTTTTGATTTCGCGCACGGCGGAAATGCCGTCCATCTCCGGCATGGTAATGTCCATCGTCACCAGGTCCGGCTGCATTTGCGCGTAGAGTTCGACGGACTCAAGCCCGTTGGTCGCTTCGCCCGCGATTTCATAGCCGCCCTTGGTCAGGATATTCTTCAGCGTGACGCGCATGAACAGCGCGTCATCGGTAATCAGCACTCGCTTTGCCATCGTGGTAATCTCTTCCTCTTCCTTGAACCGCCGGTAGCCGGGCTTCCCCCGCCGGAAGCCCGGCTTCGTCGGGCAATCGCCCCATACCGCCCTCAGCCCGCCGCGCGAACGGGCGCGCCCCGCAGGCGAACGGCAGGCCTGCGCGCCTTTTCGCGACGCGCCGTCGTTTGATTGTCGGCGCGATTTTCCGCAACCTTATAGACAAATCGCCTGCGCGCCGCCTATTTGCACGCGGGCTTGCCTGCCAGGGCAAACGGCGCGGCGCGAATTGCTCCGTCTTTCGCGCCGCGCAAAGTTCATTCCGCCCGGCCTGACGACACCCAAACGACCGGACTTGAAAGGAGCTTGAAAACGGCTTACAGCCGATCTCAGGCGCGCTGGTAGAAGAACGGCAGCGGCGACGTAAGACCGATTTCGCGCGCGTTGAAAATTCGCTCCGTGCCGCCCACAAACAGAATGCCGCCCGGCGCGAGAGCTTGCGCCAGGCGCGCGAATAGGCCGTCTTTGGCCGCGTCCGTGAAGTAAATCACGACATTGCGGCAGCAAATCAGGTCGTACCCTCCCTCGAAGCCGTCGGCCAGCAGGTTGTGCGCGCGGAACTGCACGCGGGCGCGCAGGTCGTCGCGCACGCGATAGCGCCCCTCATATCCAGAAGATACGGCGGGCGCAATCGGCAGGAAATAGCGGTCACGCGTGGCGTCGTCCAGGTTTTTCATGTCGGCGCGCGTGAACTCGCCGGCGCGGGCCAGCGCCAGAATGCTGCGATCCAGGTCGGTGGCGTGCAGCGTGTGCGGCCTGTCCGGGGCCAGCGTTTCCAGCAGGATCGCCAGGCTGTACGGCTCGGCCCCGTAAGAGCAGCCCGCGCTCCAAACCTTGAGGCCGTTGCGCTGCTGCAGCAAGCCGGGCAGCAGCGCGTTTTGCAATTCCCGCCACTTTTCGGGGTTGCGAAACAGCTCCGAAACGTTGATTGTCAGCCGATCTACAAAAGCCGTGATCGCCTCCGGGTTGTGTTCCATCTGGTCGAAATAGGCCATGAAACTGCCGGCTCCGGTTCGCTCCACCATGCTCCACAAACGGCGGTGCATCTGCTGCGGCTTGTACAGGTCGAGATCAATGCCGGTTTTACGCAGGACGCGGGCCTTGAACTGCCGAAAATCCGCGCTGTCCGGCGCGCTGACCGTGCGGGCGGCCACGTCAGCGTTTGGCAGCGTCGGTTCCGGGGCCGGCTCGGAGGCGGACGCTCCGCGCCAGGGCAAGGTTTTCGACGTCAGCGCGCTGCGCCAGTTCATCCGTTTACGGCTCCCTTAATTCTTTGAACCCTGCCGAAAGGCTGTTCTGCGGGGCGGGTCAAGCGGCTTTCACCAGAGGGATTTCGCTTTGTAAAGCGGCCTCGCCCAGGGCCACCAGTTCCTGCTCGCTCTGCCCGATCATCTTGACGCGCACGCGGCCATCCGCAAACAAATGCACGGTGCGCCCGGTCGCGCCACCCAGATCCGCGGCGATTATGGACAGGCGGCGCTTGGCTAGTTCCGTTTGGACGGCGGCGATGTTCCGCAGGCCGATTTCCAGGCGCGCATTCGGGATGCCGCCGCTGCCGTGAAACGCGAACAGCTGCGCCCCGCCCGCAAGCGCAAACCGAATGCGCGACAGGCTGGCCCCGCGCCGCGTCATTTCGTCCAGCAGCGTCGGGATCGCGGTATCGGCGAATTTGCCCGCGCTTTCGGCATTTCCGCCGCTTTCCGGCAGCACGATATGCGCCAGCCCCGCCACTCCTGCCTGCGCGTCGAAGGCGCAGACCCCGATGCAGGAACCAAGTCCCAGCGCGATGAGAACATCCCCCGGTCGGTCAGCCACTTTGATTTCCGCCATACCAACCATGAACGCTTCGCCCATTTGCACTTTTCCACTCAGCCTTCCATGTGCAGAGCGCGCAGCATGACCGACAGGCTGCCCGGCTCGGGAATAAAAATAAAATAGCCGCTGATCGCGCCGCCGATTTCATCTACCTGTGTGACGACGGTCAGCGCGCGGTCCACGTCTTCGTGCGCGGCGAATACGCTGGCGATACAGGACAAAATCGAGGCGGTCATGTCGAACGCAAGCGCTGGAGGCGAAGAGAGCAGACGCAGGCCGGTCAGCTCGCAAATGGCGACGAGGTAAGAGGAAACCAGAATGTTGCCGACTTCCATCAGCGCCGAGCAGGCGAGTTCCTCCATACGGCATGCGCTGCCAAACGGCATTCCGGTCAGCAAGTCAGTCAAACGACACGCGCTAACTTCCGGCAGAATAAACGCGACATGACCGGGAGCGTCGCCCTCGACGGCCATATAAATGCCTGCCGAGAGCGTTTCCGCCCCGCCTGCGATGTCGGCGAAGCGTGACAGCGGCACGATGCCGACGTTCGGAACGGACATATCTATTGTGCAATCGGTCAGCGTCGCGAGCGCGGTCATGGCGTGTCCCACGCCGATATTACCGATTTCGCGGAGAGCGTCAATCTGGACTGGATCGAATATTTTTGTGGCGGTGGCTATGGCTGCTGACATGATCGTTCCCCTTTGTTACGGGCAGATTATCGGCCCGAAATTGCGCCTGCTTCAGGGGCGGCGGGCCGTTTTGCCTAAAGTTTTGCGCCCCGCCCGCCGATATAATTACCGGGATTTGCCAGGTTTCAGACACAATGCAAGCCGAACATTTTTGCCCGCTCGTTCTCGCGCCCGATTGGAAAACCCTGCCATGCTGTCCTCCGCTGTCGTTTTGGAAACGCCCCCTGCCGCGTCGTTCGCGCCCGAAGATGCGCTTGCGCCGCCGCCCTCGGCGTTCCCGCCGGTGGTTTGGAACGCGCCCCTGCGCGACCCCAGCGGGTACGCCGACGAAGCGCGGCATTTTGCGTTCGCGCTGGATGAGGCGGGCGCAGCGGTCGCAGCCCGCGCGATTGCCTGGAACGACCGGATCGCGCGCCTGAGTCCCCATCGCGAGCGCCAATTGCAAACCCTGCTCGCCCGGCCTCAAGCGCACTCGTTCGCCAGCGTGCAGGTCAGCCACATTCTGGCCCCGCATTTCCGGCGCGACCCGAACGCCCGCGCGAACGTCGGGCGCACGATGTTCGAGACCGACCGACTTCCGGCGGGATGGGCCGAGGCGTGCGCGCAAATGGACGCCGTTTGGGTTCCCGGCGCGTTCAACCGCGAAACGTTCGCGCGGGCGGGCGTACCGGTCGAGAAACTGCGCGTGGTTCCGGGCGCGATTGACCTGGCCCCCTACCACGCGAGGCCCGCCCCGCTCGTCATCGCCGGCGCGCGCGGCTACAATTTTCTGTCAGTTTTCGACTGGACGCTTCGCAAAGGCTGGGATGTTCTGACGCAGGCGTTCGTGGAAACGTTTCGGGCCGACGAAGACGTGGCCCTGATCTTGAAAACGCACGCCTCGCTGGGCTACTCCACCGCGCAGATCGCCGACATGACGGGCGCGCACTTAGCCCGCCTCGGTCACGACTTGAACCGCATTCCCGACATTATTTTTCAGGAGGGCGACCTGGCCGAAACCGATATGCCCGCCCTGTATCGCGCCGCCGACTGCTTTGTCCTGCCGACGCGGGGCGAGGGCTGGGGCCGCCCGTTCATGGAAGCGATGGCGGCGGAGCGGCCTGTGATCGCGACCGATTGGGGCGGGCAGACGGCTTTCGTCACCGCCCAAAACAGTTTTCTGCTGGATTACGCGGTCGTCGAGGTTCCGCCGGTCGCGTGGAACGAGACGCCGACCTATCGCGGGCATCGCTGGGCCGAGCCGTCGCTGCCGCACCTGAAACAGCTGCTGCGCCGCGCGTTTGAAGACCGGGAGGCAGGACGCGCGCTGGGTCAGCAAGCCCATGCCGATATCGAGGCGCGATTTACCTATCCGCGCGTCGCGGCCATTCTGCTGGAAGAACTGGCGCGGCTGGGGGCAGTTTAGCCTTCACTTCTAAAACCGGAAAATTCACCTAACCCCCGGCCCCCTTCCCCGCCGGGGAAGGGGGTGACTGAACAAAAACCGCGCGTTCCTTCCCGAAACGGAGGCGAAAATGATGGAAACGACAGGGCGGGAAACATAACGTTTGCCCCACGATTTTGCTGTTTCGGCTCCCCCTTCCCGGTGGGGAAGGAGGTCGGGGGTCAGGCGGCATTCCCTCTTGCAGCCAAGGGATTAGGTGGAGCGTTCTTGAGGCCGGAGGCCAAACCCGATGCGCGTCCTGATTGGATTTCCCAACAAAATTCCCGAACTGCTGGCGCGACGGGCGCTGCCGGGCCGCGAGTCGCGCGCCGATGAGATACTGGCGTTTGGCGGCGATTACGCCCATGTCGCGTTCGCGCCGGGCATGACGTGGGACGACCTGCGGGCGAACTGCCCGGCGGGGTGGCTCCCCGACGTGTACATTCACTGGAGTCCTGAGTACAATGCGCTGCCGCTCGGTCTGGCAGGCGCGGACTGTCTGACGGTCGGCGTGTGGGGCGACTGGAACCTGGGCGGGCAGGCGCTCCGGGCGGTCGGCGAGGGTTTCGACGCGCATTTCGCCGACCGAAACGGGGGCGATTTGCTGCGGCAGTGCGGGTTCGAGTCCGTCTTCTACGCGCCCCTGTGGGCGCACGACCCGGCCCTGCATCGGTATGAAGCGGGCGCGGCCCGGACGATTGACATCCTGATGATCGGGAATTTCAACCATGATGTGCAGCGCGAGCGGTCGCAATGGCTGGCGCGCGTGGCGCGTCTTTCGCGTCGGTATCGCGTGGTGTTGACGAGCGGGCTGTATGGCGAGGCGTATGTCGGGGCGATGAACCGGGCCAAGATCGTTTTCAACCGCAGCATTCGCGGCGAAATCAACATGCGGGCGTACGAGGCTCCGGCCTGCGGCGCGCTGCTCTTTTACGAGGCGGAAAATCCCGAAATCGCCGGATTGTATCGCGACCGGGAAGACTGCGTGCTGTATCGCGGCGACAATCTGGAAACCCTGCTGGATTATTATCTGGCCCCGGATAACGAGCCGGAGCGCGCCCGCATCGCCCTATCGGGGCATGAGCGGGTTCAGCCGCGCACGTATGCCCGCCATCTGGCCGGAATGCTGGATCAAATCGAGCCGCTGCTTGCCGCGCGGCAGGCGGGCGGGCTGCCGGAGCGCGCGTGGGAACGCAGACCGCGCGCCGCGCAGAATTTGCGGCAGGCGCGGCAATGGCTGCTTTCGTGCGACAGCCGGGTCTGGCCCGCCCTCGACGGCCTGCTCCAGCAAACGCAAAATGCGCTCGCGCAGACAATAACCAGGCCGCTAGAAGCACGGTTGGAACGCGCGTCCGCGCCGCCCATGCAAGCTCTGCCGGGCGCATTGCCGAGGGGGGCGGAGTCCCTAGAGGGCCTCGTTCCGAAGGCGGACTTTCAGCCGTGCGCGGCGGCTATGGACGACAACGAGACCCCGGCTCGCCTTACCGCTGAAACGCGGAACGCCCTTGCAGTTCTTTGCGGGCAGCGGGCTTTGGCGGCAGCGTCGGAGCCGGAGCGCGCGGCGGGCTTCGCCGACGCCCTCGCCCACGTCGGGCAGGCGCTGGAATGCGAGCCGACCTACACGCTGGCGCGCTGCAATCGGGCCGCCCTCCTGCTGGCGAGCGGGCGAACCGACGCGGCGAAAACGCTCCTGCACATTCTGGCGGGCGAGCTGGACGCGCCTGACCTGCGGGCCTCGCAATTACGCGGCGTCTGTTTCCCCCACCGTTATACGGCGTTCGACGTCGAGTTGGAGCGCGTCTATGGGGCGCACACGCCGGGTTCTCCGGCCTGGCGCGACGCCCTGCGCGCCCTGCTTATGGGGCGCGTACAGGGCGAATTGGCAGATATGACGTTCGCGCAGGGCGATTATGACGCTGCCGTTTGTCACGCGCGGCGGGCGCAGGAAGCGCGGCCAACAGAAAGCGCGCCCTGCTTCCAACTGGCGCAGGCGCAGCGGGCGATGGGACGCACGGAACCGGCCCTGCAAGCGTATCGCCGCGCGCTCGACCTGGCCCCCTTCCACGTCGAGGCGTGGGACGAGGCCACGCAATTGCTGCTCGACCTGGAACGCCCGCAGGAAGCGTTCGCCTGGCTGGACGACTGGCTGACCATTCTGGACGGCTGCCCGCCTTACGCCCATCTGCGTCCGCATTTCGCCGAGCGGCGCGCGTTGGCGGCGCAAGCGGCGCGCCACGAATCGGCGGCGAGCGCGACGGGCGGCAGGGCGCAGGCCGACGGCAGGGCGGACGGCGTAACCCGCCTGCTGGCCTTTCCCGATTGGAGCCGCGATGACCGCTGGCAGGCGATGGTCCGCGCTTTCGCCCAAACCTTTGCGCCATCCGACCCGACGCTGCTGATGCTGCGCGCCGACCCAAATGATTTCCCGGACGCGCAGGCGTTGCTGAACCGTCTGGCGGAATTTCTGACCGATGCGTTGGCCTGCCCCGCCGACGCCCTGCCCAACATCACGCTGCTCAACCAGCCGCTTGCCGCGCCCGACGCCTGGAAACTCTTCCACGTCGCCGACGCCCTGATTGACGACGGCGCGTTGACTGCGCCTCAGCGCCGTCTGGCCGCCGCCCGCGCGCTGCCGCTGCGCGCCCTGAATTGTCTGTGAGCGCAGGCGCAGAAGAAGCGGTAGGGGCGCGGCTTGCCGCGCCCCGTATTTGATGGCTTAACGCGCCCCAACGTTCCTGAGCGCCTCACAGAATGGTATTGGGACAAAAACTTATTCGCCCCATCCTGAACCGTTATTTTGGATTTGGAGATGACCATGCCCCTGCAAATCGCTTCGCCCCTTTTCTCGCAGCCCGCCCGCGCCGGGATTCACTGGCACGGCGCGTTTTTCGTGCGGCACAGTCTGGCGCTGGTCAACCGCGAACTTGCGCTCGCCCTGCTCGACGACCCGGAATTCGCGGATCGCTTCGACCTGGGGCTTGACCCGTTCGAGACGCCGACGTTCGGGGCCGAGGACGACCCGCGTTTCGGCCCGCTCGCCGCCCGCCTGAACCGTCTGCCGAGCGCGCCCGCCGTGACGGTGCGGCATCGCTGGCCCCCGGATTTCGCCCCTGCCGCGACCGGCAAACTGCTTCTGATCCAGCCCTGGGA
>JBBRNU010000153.1:0-8333 GCA_038230115.1 Chthonomonadales bacterium
GGGCGGGCCTTGCCCGGGCGATCGCGCTGGATCCGAAGATCCTGTTTTATGATGAGCCATCGGCCGGGCTCGATCCGTATACGAGCGCGGAGATTGATAAACTGATCATCGACCTGAACCAGAAGCTGGGCGTGACGAGCGTTGTGGTGACGCACGAGATGGACTCGGCGTTTCGGATTGCCCGCCGGATGGTTTTGCTGGACCGTGGAAAGTTTGTTGTCTCCGGCAGCCCGGAGGAGATCCACGATTCGACTGATCCACTGGTTCGGCAGTTTGTGTACGGTTTGCTCGAAGGGCCGCTGACGGAGCGCCGCAAGGCCGGCGGTTATCTCACGGATCTTCTGGGCAAAGAGGAAGCCGGCACGCGATGAACGGATTTCTAAGTCACTGAACTAACTAATGCGAGTCAGCTATGGCCCATAAAAGTCGCAATCCGTTTGCCGCCGGCGCGTTCATCCTGATCAGCGTGGTTCAGCCCCCCGCCGGGAACGGCAGGAGGCTGCCCAGGGAAATGCGGCCAGGCCGCAGGAAGCAGGCCAACAAACGGCTCGCTATTTGGCTCTGGGGTGCGCGCGATACCAGGCGGCGGTGCGCCTGGCTTTGGGATGGGCGCGGTACCAGGCGGCGGTATGCCTGGCTCCGGGATGCGCGCGGTACCAGGCCGCGTTATGGCGGCGCGGATGGGCGCGGTACCAGGCGGCGCTGTGCCGGACCTGCGCCAGCGCGAGCGGCCCGGTCAGCGCGGTCAGCAATCCGCACGCTACAATCAGGGATTTCAGTTTCATTACGTCTTCTCCTCTTCTCTTTCGCGTTTCGGTTTTTTGGAAATGCGCCGTCTCGCTTTCGCGGTCAGCGGGCGGCCCGTCGCAGGCGACCGGCGGTTTTAAGCGGTTTGGGCGGATCGCTTCGCCCGTAGATGGAGGTCTGCGGGAAATACGAAACCCAGCCGTACCACTCGCTCAGGTGGCTGTTCAGGGTCGGCAGCGTCCTGCCTTGCAGCGGCCCCGTCTCGGCCTTGCCCTCGATGTTCCAGCGCGAGCCGGTTTCGCGGTCGAACGCCAGAGTCTGCCCGGCCACCCGGCGCGTCTCGAAAGTCAGAGTCGCGCCATCCAGGACGCGCGAGAAAGCGACAGCGGTGGCGCTCTCCGCCTCATAGAATACCACGAGCGGCTGATTTCCGACCACGTCATTGAGCGCGCCGGGTAATTTTTTCAGGGCTGCGAAAGGATACGCGCGATAAAGCGTCGCGGCTGCGGCGGAATTCGCCGCGTCGGCGGTCGCGATGGGTCGGACGGCAGGCGAGTCCGGCGGCGGCGCAGGCGCGGGCGGGTTGGGAACCGCGAGGGCGAGAACCATGTCGAACGACGCCAGGCGCGTGTCCTGATGCGTCAGCGACCGACGAAAATAGCGGGACGGGAAGCTTTTGTAACCGCGCGCGGTGAGGACGCCGTTCGGCTCGTAGGCGTCGAGGTAGCGCTTGTCGGGAGCCATGACTAGCGTATCGGGATGCAGACGCTTCCAGCGCCGCCAGGTCGTGTCGAGCAGCGGCCCGGACGTTAATTGCGTGTTCGCCAGCGCGCCCTTGATGGCCCGCCCGCCGATTTGCAGCCAGACGGAGTCGGTCTCGCGGTCGTACATCGTGACCACGCCGTTATACAGGCCGTAGAAATCGAAGTGGAGCGGAACGCCCCGGACGACGGGATCAAACCTGATCCCGGTGTTGCAGACGCTTCAATAGGTGACGGTGACGAACGCTTCCACGCCCGCCCTGCCCACCTTGTCGTTGATGATGTGATGCCAGGCGGCGAAGCGGGTGGGATAGGCGCGGCTCTGGCCGTTGACGGTCAGGCCCAGAACGTACTCGTCGTCGCTCAGAAACGTCGCTCTGGCGGCTTTGACCATTTTGGGGCGGTCGAGGGCGCGGAAATCCACGACTTTGCGCCCGTCCCAGAGCGCGGCGGCTTTGATGTCGGGAGCCAGCGTGTTTTTGCCCAAGAGGGGGCTGAGGGCGGATTTGGCGATAGGAGCGGCAGCGGAGACGGATGCGAGGGCGGGAACCGAAGTCGAGACGGCAGCGGACACGCCGGGTTTGTCCTGCGCGTTGGCGGGGGGAACCATCGAACTTATCGCCAGAAACAGGGCAATCATCCAGGCCGTGATCCGCATGCGCCGTCCCTTCCCAACCCCGAAGCCGCCCGCCGTAAAAACAACGCGGGGGTATGGTTTGGAATTATAAGGCGTCCGGCTTAAATTTGCCTTAAGACGGGATTAAATTCTTTTTATCTTTGGGCGGCAGGCTGTCATTTTGAGGCGAAACGGGAACGTTGCGGCGGGGCAGGAAGAGGTAAAGATACCACATCACGCCGTTGACGCCCGCGAACGTGTAGCGAAGGGCGGGCGCGAGGGGCAGGTGCGAGAACATGCCCTCGATAATGCCCGCGAAGATGAAAAGGGGGAGGGAGCCGAGAACCAGTTTGATGGCGTCCAGTCCGGCCAGTTTCAAGGCGTCGCGGCGCGCATAGTCGCCGGGCAGCAGGAGCGACTTGCCAAGCAGCAGACCCGCCCCGCCGCAGATGAAAATGGCGGTCAGTTCGGCAATGCCGTGCGGGAGAATGCCGGGCCAGAACGTGTTGTGCCGATGCACCTGCGTCATCAGGGCCGCCATCGCCCCCAGCATCGCGCCGTTCTCGAACATCATGTAGACGGTGAGAACGCCGCCTGCCAGCCCGGAAGCGAATGCGATCAGGCCGACCGTCTGGTTGTTGATGAAGAGCTGGCTGGAGAATTCGGCCTGCGCCGACCCGCCGACCGCGCCGTTCTTCCACATCTCGACCGACGCGCGGAGTTGGGCGGGAATGAACAGGTCGAGTTTTTCGGGCTGCGTGATGACGAGCCAGTAGGCGAACAGGCCGCCCAACACGCTGACGGCGAGCGCGACGAGGAAATAGCCGACGCGCTTTTGCAGCAAGGCGGGAAATTCGTAAAGGTAGAAGGCGAGAACGGAGCGCGCCGGACTGCCCGATGTTTCCGCCTCGTACAGCAGCGCGTGCGCCCGCCCTGCCAGCCCGTTCAGGTGCGTCGTCAAGTCCGGGCTGACGGCGTGGGCGCGGGCATAGGCGAGATCGGACGAGACGCGCCGATACAAGGGGCCGAGCGTCAGCAGGTCGTCGCGGCTGAGCGCGCGCACGCCCTGCTTGCCGCCCGCCTTCGCCACCAGCGCGGCCAGCCGATCCCACCCCGCTCGTTTCTGATTGACAAATTCGCGC
This sequence comes from Chthonomonadales bacterium, assembly GCA_038230115.1. Classification (GTDB taxonomy): domain Bacteria; phylum Armatimonadota; class Chthonomonadetes; order Chthonomonadales; family Chthonomonadaceae; genus JBBRNU01. Next base: position 3,267 of record JBBRNU010000153.1, read on the forward strand.
TCGTCCATGCCTGTTAGTATAGCACGTACAGCGCGTGAAGGCGGGCCGGAACTTTCGATGCCCGTTGGTTTATGCAGTCGCGTGGAGAGGATAGCAGGCTGCTTAGGTTGTGGCTTTGTTAGCCACCCGCAGGTTCATCTTTGGTGACATACTGAGTCGTCTCGTAGTATCGATCTGGCGTTTCACCCGCGCGCACAGTTCTTTTGACAACTCCGCCCTTGTCAGTTATTGCGATAGATGCTTCGTAGCTTAACAAAGCGTCACCACCATCAATGTGAAGGACGCAACCTTTCCTGACGCGCGTAAACCATATATGGTTGATGTTGGACAGGTCACTAAAAGCGGAGCGAGGAGATTCCACACTTTCTTTGCCTTGCCAGATACGGAGAGCCTTCACGATCTTGGGATGCAACGAGGAATTACCCCAGTAGCTTTCCGCTTCCTCTTTGTCAGTGAGCGTTATCTGATCGACTGTCAGCAGAACACGATAAGAACCCTTAGAAGCGGCAAGATGCGATAAAGCCTTGTTAGGCTTGGAGGTCGTGATATTCTGCTGGCAGAGAACTTTTCGCTCGGATAGGCCAATTATGCTCAATAACAGCCCGTAGAAAAGGAAGAGAACGTATGAGCGAGCATAGTATTTCTGAAATTTTTGCATAATTTTTCCTAGAAATCTCGGGGTTTATGTTGGATATGCGGATAGAAAATATTCTATCCGCATATCCAACCAGTTCACTCGACGACGTGCAGGCGATGCTCTCCGCTTCCCCAGACACCCTTCCGAAGGGGTACGTGGAAAATGAGACACCCATGAGAGGGATTTTTCCTTAGGTCGCCATCGTGCATAGCGAAGTCGTCTCTCGGCCCCATGTCATTGCCGGGATCGGGCATGAGCGGCAGCATATATTTCAGAGGGCTTCTGCCCTTTTTAGGCTTGCGGTCGAATGGCGGCCCTATGGTATACCAACCGCGAGGGATAGGCCCGACATTAGGCACGAATTGCTTGCCAGGATTATTTCTCCCGCCACGCTTTTTGTCGCCCGACCCTCCGGTATCCACGTAGATAGGCGGAAATGGCGCACCGCCAAGATGCCAGTAAAGGTCGCCAGATTTCTGACGGTATATCCACTCCGTTCCCCCTGGGTCAATCCATACTAACACGTCATTTCCGATATAAGCGTAGAGGTTGACGCCGCCCTCGTAGCCAATCGGGTCGCGGGTGATAAACCGTCCTGTCGCGCTGTCGTAGTGACGGTGACCGAGTAACGCCAGGCACGTTGCCCCGCTGTCGGCGCTCGTCTCCCAATCCGAGTAGTAGCCCCACTGCCCGCCGTACCCGCTGTAAGGGTCAACGCTCCCGTCCGTACTCGCCCGCTTGCCGAAGGCGTCGAAGAGCGCGCTGCCCGTGAGCGCTCCCGTACCGTCCAGGCGCTCGACAGCGTTTCCCTGCGGATCGTACACGTAGAAGACGCTCGCGCCATTGCCAGGCGTTCGCCGACTGAGCAGGCCATTCGCGCCGACGGTGTTGACTGCGACGATGCTGCCGGTATAGTTGCCGCTGCCGTTGACTTCGACAAGGGGCAGCAGGCCGTCATAGACGAAGTAAGTGAGCGTCCCGCCGCCGGTTCCAATAATGCCGTTGGTCTGTCCGCGCCTGCCTGCCGCACGGGGCATCGGCGGCAAGACCCAGCAGAAGCAGAGCGGACAAAGCCGTCTGCACACACAGCAATCTCCGAGACATGAATGTCTCCCTCCCGGTCGAGCGACCGGAAACGGCGCAAACGAGTGCATTGCACAACGGCGCACAGAGCGTACTGCTATGTCACGAGAACAAACGAAGTCGGCAGAGCAGGGTAGGTAAGTTGTGGACAGGCATAATTGCCTGTTGCAAGGATAACACACGCGCCAGCGCTTGTCAAGTGGAATTGGCAGAAATAATTGTTAAAGTTTTGTTAAGGAAAACGCCGCCGTTCTTCACAGTCATTTCGCGCCACCAGCCGATCCCGCCCGTTTCTAATTGACAAATTCGCGCTCTTCTATGCTTTCCACTATAGCACGTAGAACGCTCGCGAAGGCAGTTCGAGACTCCGTACCTTCGTTGGCTTTTGAAATCGCGCGGCGTTCGCATGGGGAATGGAGAGAAGATATTCAAACCATCCCGACGAACGTAAGGTATCTTATAAGCGAAATGCGGAACGGAGGAAAGGCGGGCGAAGATGAGATTTGTCGTGATTACCGGGCCGTCGGGCGCGGGCAAGACGCTGGCGCTGCATAGTTTCGAGGATGCCGGGTTCGACGCCCTGGACAACCTGCCGCCGCGCCTGCTGCCCGCCTGGATCGCGCATTGCCGCCAGAACGGGCAGGAGCGCGGCGCCGTCGTGATTGACCCGCGCTCCGGCCCGGCCTTCGCCGACCTGCCCGCCGTGCTGCAGGAACTGCGCCGGGCCGACACCCCCGTCGAAACGCTGTTTCTGGACGCCAGTGACGACACGCTGATCCAGCGCTACAAAGAGACGCGCCGCCCCCACCCCCACATCGGCCTGCCCGTCGAAGGCGTCAACGACCGGAGCGTCCTGGACGCGATTCAGGCCGAGCGCGAGCAATTAAACCCGATGCGCGCCCTGGCCGACCGCATTCTCGACACCAGCGCCCTTAGCGCGCTCCAGTTTCGCAACGCCCTGCACACGGATTACGCGCCGGACACGCAGCCGGAAATGCAGGCGCTCATCACGTCGTTCGGCTTCAAGCACGGCCTGCCCCTCGACGCCGACCTGGTTTTCGACGTGCGGTTTCTGGCGAACCCGCATTACGTTCCCGAACTCAAGCGCCGCAACGGGCTGGACGGGCCGGTACGCGCGTATGTTCACGCCGACCCGATGACGCAGCCGTTTCAGGCCAAAATGCACGACCTGATTACGTTTGCCATGCCGCAGTATCAGCGCGAGGGCAAGGCGTACCTGAACATCGCCATCGGCTGCACGGGCGGCAAGCATCGGTCGGTCGTGCTGTCGGAAGATTTGGCGGCGCTGCTGCGCGCACAGGGCTACCGCGTCGGCATTCGGCATCGCGACGTCGCGCTCGACCAGGCTCCGGTCGCGCCGGAAAGTTTTGCGGACGCTGCGGAAAGAGAAAGCGTTCCGCCAAATGCGAACCGGACGGAAAGCGTTCTGCCGGACGGAACCCCGGCGCAAAGCGCGCTGCCGGACGCGAACCGGGCGGAAACGGACGGCGTGCGATGAGCCGGGTGCAAACGCTGGGCAAATGGCTGCATCCGGGAATGCGGGTCAAGCGCTGGATTGGGCTGGGGTTTGTCGGCCTGCTGATTTTCCTGACCGGGCTGGCCGTGCTGACGCAGGCGCACGCGCCGGGTCACGACTCCCTGAGCATTCGCGCCGCGCGCTGGCTCATCGCCAACGTCCATGTCGGCATTCGGCCCTCCACGCTGGGTCTGCTGGCGACGGTCGCGGGTCTGGTTTTGTGCCTGTTCGCGTTCGGCAAACTGCTGCAATCGCTGACGAGCGCGCTGGACCCGGAACTGGCTCCGGGCGGGCTGGCCGATGCCGTGTACGCGCAGCGCAAATTGACGCAGGGGCGGCGCATCGTCGTGATCGGCGGCGGAACCGGGCTGTCCACGATGCTGCGCGGCCTGAAACGCTATTCCAGCAACCTGACCGCTATTGTTACGGTCGCCGACGACGGCGGCTCCTCCGGCAAACTCCAGAAGCAACTGAATATTCTGCCGCCCGGCGACATTCGCAACTGTCTGGTGGCCCTCGCCGACGCCGAGCCGCAGATGACCGAGCTGTTTCAGTTCCGCTTTCGCAACCGCGTGGAGGCTGCCACGACGCCCAACGGCGAACCGGGCGACGCGCCATCCGCGCCCAGTTACGGCGAAGGGCTGCGCGACCATGCGTTCGGCAACCTGCTCATTGCGGCGATGACAGCGATCAACGACGGCGATTTCGAGCGCGCGATTCGCGAGACCAGCCGCGTCCTGAACATTCGGGGGCGCGTCCTGCCCTCGACGGTCACGCACGTCCGACTGCGCGCCGAAATGGAAGACGGCTCGACCCTGGACGGCGAAACGACGATCGCCCATTCGCCGCTCAAAATCAAGCGGGTCTCGCTGGTTCCCGCCGACGCCTGCCCGATTGACGACGTGCTGGAAGCGATTGCCCGCGCCGACGTGATTGTACTGGGGCCGGGCAGCGTCTTTACCAGCGTAATTCCGAACCTGCTGGTCAAGGGCGTGGCGGAAGCGATTCGCCATGCGAAAGGCAAAAAAGTCTATGTTTGCAACGTGATGACGCAGCATGGCGAGACCGACGGCTTTTCCGCCTTCGACCACATCAAGGCCATCGAGCTGCACGCGCAGCGGCGCGTCTTCGATTGGGTATTAGTGAACACGGGGCGGCCCAGCCAGGAACTGCTGGATAAATATCGCAAGACCGGCTCGGTTCTGGTAGAGCCGGATACGGATCGCATCAAGTCCGAAGGCTACCGCCCAATCACGGGCAACTTCATCAACCAAACGGACGTGGTGCGCCACGACGCCGCTCGCCTCGCCGAAGCGATCATGCGCCTGCTGCATTGATATTGATAGGGAAGCGAATTGTGGTCGCGGATTGATCTAAGGGCCGCGTTTCCGATTTCGAGGCCGCCATTTGATTTGTTGAATGCGCCTTACTCCGGCTTTCTCCGGCTTTCTCCGGCTTTCTCCTTCTTTCTCCTTCTTTCTCCTTGCTGAAGGCTCGGTCGAAGTCGTGATGTCCAGCCGCACGCGCCTCGCTGGCGGCCCCGCTCCTTAGGCCAAGGAGAGGGGAACGAAGAGGCGGGCTTGTTCTTTGTAAGAAGAGGGAGCGAAGGCGGCTCTGTTGGCCCTTTGCTTTTGTGGACGGGTAGAAAGCAGGATAGTATGTTTGGAGGAGAAAAGGAAAGAACAATGCCGCGCATTTTAGACCCGCCCGCCGATGATCTGCCCTATGAACCGACCCCGCATCGTAAGCGATTGACGCGGGACGAGCGCGCCTGTCTGGTTCAGCAAGGACTGCTGATTGGACGCCACGA
>JBBRNU010000154.1:0-8274 GCA_038230115.1 Chthonomonadales bacterium
CGACTGCGACGCCGCGAAATTCTGCGGCTGCAAGTTCATTACGTCGGTCGGCGTGAGCGAAGGAGCCACTGGCGGCGCGGCTGACGCTGCGGTTAGGGACGCGCTGGAAACTCCCGTCGCGCCGTTGCCGCTGTCCTCCCCTCCGCTGCCATTGGAAAGCGACGGCTGGCTGTTTTCCGGGACGCGGTTCAGGAACTTCGAGCCGAGATAGCGGAAAATGTAGTCCATCAGCGATTTGGCGAAGCGGATGTTCGGATTGTTCGTGACGCCCGACGGCTCGAAGCGCGCATGGGCGAACTTATCTACCAGCGTTTGCAGCGGCACGCCGTATTGCAGGGCGAGCGAAATAGCCGTCGCGAACGAGTCCATCAGCCCGGAGATCGTCGAGCCTTCCTTGCTCATTGTCAGGAAGATTTCGCCCGGCGTCCCGTCCTCGTACATGCCGACCGTGATGTAGCCCTCATGCCCCCCGATGCTGAACTTGTGCGTGAGACTGGCCCGCTCGTCCGGCAGCTTGCGGCGCAGGGGCCGATAGGTTTCCTTGACCGGCGCGGCGACTATCGGGACGGGCGCGGCTTCCACCGCTGTCGCGTCCGATTTGGCTGCGTCGTCGCCGCGTTTCGTGTTGAGCGGCTGCGTGCGCTTCGAGCCGTCGCGGTAGATGGCGATGGCCTTCAGTCCCAGTTTCCAGCCCTCGACGTAAACGCCGGTAATCTCTTCGGCAGTAGCCTCGTGCGGCATATTGACCGTTTTGGATATCGCCCCCGAAATGAACGGCTGCGCCGCCGCCATCATATTGACGTGGCCCATGTAGTGAATCGAGCGGGTTCCGTTGCCGGGCTTGAAAGCGCAGTCGAAGACCGACAGGTGTTCGGGCTTCAGGTGCGGAGCGCCCTCAATCGTGTCGCGCGTGTCAATGTAATCCAGAATCGCTTTGCGCTGCGCGTCGTCGTAGCCCAGCCGCTGCAGGGCTTCGGGAACCGTGTTGTTGACGATTTTGAGGACGCCGCCGCCGACCAGACTCTTATACTTGACGATGGCGATGTCCGGCTCGATGCCCGTCGTATCGCAATCCATCAAAAATCCGATAGTACCGGTTGGGGCTAAAACAGTTGATTGCGCGTTACGATAGCCATAAATTACACCACTGTTAATAGCGTCGTCCCACGATTTGCGGGCGGCTTGCAGCAGGTCGTCCGGCACGAATTCCGGGTTTATGTCCTCGACCGCCTGCCGGTGCATCCGCATGACTTCCAGGAACGGCTCGCGGTTTTTCTCGTACCCGGCGAACGCCCAGCCGTGATCACGGGCGATGACGCTGGACTGATGGTAGGCCTCGCCGGTCATCAGGGCCGTGATCGCTCCGGCATAGGCGCGGCCCTCGTCGCTATCATAGGCCAGTCCACGCGCCATGAGCAGCGCGCCCAGATTGGCGTAGCCCAGACCGAGCGGACGATAGTCGTGCGAGTTTTCCGCAATGCGCTGCGTGGGGTAGGAGGCGTTGCCCACGAGGATTTCCTGCGCCGTGATGAGAACCCGGCAGGCGTGGCGGTAAGCGTCCACGTCGAACTCGCCGTCGGCATGGCGGAACTTCATGAGATTGATGGACGCCAGGTTGCACGCGCTGTCGCTCAGGAACATATACTCGCTGTTGTGAATGAAGAGACCGGAGAAATTCTCTTCGCCCTTCACGCAGGACGTTTCCACCGACGTCAGAATCGCGAAATTATGATGGGTGTCTACGGTTCCGTCGAAGACGTCCTCATGACCGCAAAATTCTACGGAAGCGACCTTATGGTTGTAAAGCGCGGCCTGCTCGCGCAAATCCGCGTCGCTGGCGAAATGCCGGGCGACGGTCGCGGCGGTAGGAACGCGCGCCGCGCCGTAAGACCGGGCGATGGCGCGCAAAGCGTCCCATTCCGCCAGAGAAACCGGCGCGTCGTGATCCAGTAGCAGACGGGCGGCTTTCAGGATCGCGTTGCGGTGACTGACTTGCGCGCTCCGGCGTTTCGTTTCGGGATCGCTGGCCGCGCCAACGCTTTCGCTGAGACGCGCGCGGTGGTCGGCGGACAGCGGGCGCCCGCGATGGAATTCCGCCGTCTTCGCGCCGCTCATTTGCAAACCCATCGGGCTGTAGCGGCACGCCGCCCCGCAAAAGATTTGCTCACTGCGCGGCGTCGCGAAGTTGGCGCGACAGGCCGGGCAGCAGCGCTCGTATCGTGCGCCGGACGGACGACCGACCGAGCGGCCCTCGGCTTTCGCCAGCGCGAGGGCGGCGCGAATGCGCTCGCCGGATTTCGCCCGCTCCGCGCCATTGGCCCAGCGCGCCGCCGATTTTTGGCGCATTCGCGCGCGGGTCTCTTCGGAATGCGTGCGTCCGAAGTTGCCATTGCCTGCGCCGCGCGTCGCCTCGGAAATATGCTGACGCCAGGCGTCGGTCATGCCGCGCCGCGCCGGATTGTTGTCGCCCAGCATTCGCTCACGGTGCAGGGCGTTGTGTTCCTCCGCCCGCATCAGCCGCAGATTGCTCAGGCGGTCGTTGAGCGCGTTGCAGTCGTGATGGTGAATGTGGTAGCCGGACGGAGCCGCGCCGTTCGCGTACTCCCAGATGGCGCGATACTGCGGCTGCCACGAAGCGCCGGTCCAGTAGTAACGGCGTTTCGTGCGCGTTTTGGCCGGGGCCAGAATTTTCGCGTGGAACGGCATCAGCGAATCGTTCGCCGCCAGGTCGCGCGCCATACGGTACGAGCCATCCCGCAGCATAATCAAGTGGTCGTCGGTGGCGCGGAAGCTGCTGCCGTCGTCCAGCGTCACCCGATAGACCGGCGCATTTTCGCGCTTCACGCCGATATTCCACATGCGCGAAATCGTCGTGCGTCCCGTCGCATGGTCGTGCGCGTAGACCGGCGTTTCCGTGCCGACCAAGTCTTTAATCGGAACGGCGTTGCGCCCGTCCGCAACGGCGACCAGCGTATCCGCCGTGATGCAGCAGGGATTGCTGGCGTAAATCTTGTCGGTGTTTTTGCAGGTGTGCCACTTGTTGATGGTGGTGTCGTACTGCATTCCCGGATCGCCGCAGACCCACGCGCTTTCGCCGATCTGACGCATCAGTTCGCGCGCTTTGAAGGTTCCGGCGATGTGACGCCCCAGCACGGTTTTGGTGTTCCAGTCGCCATCCAATTCGTAGGCGCGCATGAAGTCGTCGGTCACGCGGATCGAATGGTTGGCGTTCTGGAACATAATGCTGTCATACGCGCCGCCGGGGGCGTTGAACGCGCCGCTGTACCCGGCGTCAATCAGCGCCCAGGCTTTTTTCTCTTCCTTGGCTTTGCTCGTGATGAAGTCGGCGATGTCCGGGTGATCCACGTCCAGGATTACCATTTTTGCCGCACGTCTCGTTTTTCCGCCGCTTTTTATGGCGCCGGCAAATTGGTCGAAGCCGCGCATGAAGGAGAGCGGCCCGGACGCCGTGCCGCCGCCTTCCAGGGGTTCTTTGGAGCCGCGCAGGGACGAGAGGTTGGTTCCCGTGCCGCTGCCGAACTTGAACAGCATCCCCTCGGTCTTGGCGAGCGTCAGGATGGACTCCATCGTGTCCTCGACGCTGTTGATAAAGCAGTTGTGAACCAAAACCCCCTCGCTGAGATATTTGCCGCTTTGTGTCTGAATATCGTAAACGTCCATCTCGCCCAGAGGCGTAATCGCCTTGATGGAGGAGTAACGAATATCCGGGCATTGTTTACCCTTCAGACCAAGCGACTGTAGGAGTTTCGTCGTTTTGACTTCGGAGAGGAAACCAATACATTGCGCGAATTTCGCCCGCTCGCTCAGAAGCGAAATCTCTACAACCTGCAGATTGTGGCGGTCTTCGCGTTTCTCCCACTTGCTGTACCGCCGCGCATAGATGCCGAAGCGCGTCAGGAGCGTTTGAATTCCTCGTGTCCACTCAGCGGAAATCACGCCCATTCCAACGCGCACGGAATTACCTTGTGTCGAGACGTAGCCTTCCGATTGAAACACGCTGGACAGATAGGCGAGCGCCGCTGCTTCGGAAGCCGTGAAAATCCGCTCAGGAACGCGAATGTCCAGCCCGCGCTGCAAGAGATTATACTTCTCGACGAACGGACGCAGAAATTCGCCGTAGACGCGAACCCGCCGGAGTTGCGCGTCCGTTCCCTGCGTGATGACATCGCGGATGTGCGAGTGGGCTTGCGGGAAGACAGCAAGCAGATGGCTCAGAACCCAGGCATGTTCTTCCTCGCCATTCGTCATAAATTCGACCGTCAGTGAGCGGTTGGTTCCGGTAGCGTACTGCCCGACAAAGCCGTCCGCTTGCAGCCACCCCGCCAGGGCCGCTTCGGAAACTTCGACGGCGTCCGAGGAGGCAAGATAAGTGCGCGCGGCGTGCGGATAAACACGCATTTTCATGCCGACAGACAAATCGCCGACAGACCGCCATTCGAGAGTGCGAACGCGCCGCTCAGTATGCGCGCAGACCAAATGATCCGCAGTGGCTTCGACCGTATAGCCATCTTCCAGTTCGATACGATAGACCGGCTTACGTCCGTTACTTTTGACCGCAATCACCTCGGTCAAGCCGTCGCCATCGAAGACCCGTAGGCCCGTCAGGTTGTTTTCGACAATTTCGCCGATGGGCAGGGGGCCATTTTCGGTCAGCGCCCGCGCGTGATAGGGCTGGCAGGCCGAGCATTGCGGAGCGGGGGTATTCGGCAGGCCGACGTTGAACCAGACGGGCGAGTTAAAGGCGGCTTTCTGGAACAGCAGGATGTGGGTCAGCTCGTCCTGAAAGGTCTGGGCGTCGGCTTCGGTCGCGAAGTAATCCATGCCCCGGCCCCAGGCGGCAATTGTGTCGGCGACGCGATGAATGAGCTGGCGCACGCTGGTTTCGCGCTGCGGGGTTCCGATATGCCCCCGGAAATACTTGGAGACGACGACGTTGGTGGCGAGCTGCGTCCAGGACTTGGGAATTTCCACGTCGGTCTGCTCGAAAACCTTTTCGCCGCGCTCGTTGGAAATGACGGCGTCGCGCCGTTCCCACTCGCAGGTCGCGTAGACGTCTTCGCCCGGTTTCGTGAAGCGCCTCTCGACGGTCAGGCCGGGGGCGTTCGCGCCCAGCGCGCTGGGCGCCGCGTCCTTGCCGCTGGCGGCGACTCTGGTGCGCGCGAGGGCTTTGCCGCTGCCGTTTTCCGCAATCGGGGCGACATTGTGGGGCGGGGTCGCTAAGGCGTCCTGATGAATCATCGTTTCGATGTCGGTTTGGTTCGAGGTCGGGTCTTGCATTAACTTTTTATCCCTCCTGCACGGTTACGGGTAGCGGTGAGAATGATTCCGGCGGCGACGGGTTCCCCAATATGAATGGCGGGGAGGTCGGAAAATTGAAAGGCGGGGCGGGTAGGCTGGTCGCCGCGCCCGCATAGAAATGGGTCGGCGAGAATGGCGGCCAGGGGGGCGGCAGCGTAATAGCCGCGCGCGAACGCTTCGGCCAGGTATCCCGTTTCCAAAACGAACATAGGGGGCGACCTCCAGAGCGGAACGAGAATTACGGTTTCTTGGGCGGGGCGTTGCGGCGGCGCAGCATGTTCACGATCTCTTTGAACTGCGTGGCGTCCTCGAACTGGCGGTAGACGGAGGCGAAGCGTACGTACGCGACCTGATCCAGCGATTTCAGGCGATCCATCACGAGTTCGCCGATTTCGCGCGAGGGAACCTCTTTTTCCAGGCGGTTGTACAGCATCCGCTCGATGTCCTGCGCGGCCTCGTCGAGAACTTCCAGGCTGATGTCGCGCCCCTTGCAGGCCAGCTGCATCCCATGCACAATTTTCTTGCGGTCGAAGGGAACGCGGCGATTATCGCTTTTGACGACAAAGAGTTGGAGTTCTTCGATCTCCTCCATCGTGGTGAAGCGACGCCCGCAGACCTCGCATTCCCGCCGCCGCTTGACCGAAACCCCTTCGTTCAGCGTGCGCGTTTCCAACACGCGGTCTTTATTCTGGACGCCGCAGAACGGACACTTCATAAAGCAGACTGCGCTCCCGTTGACTTTCTCGCGCGCTTGGGCCGGGCTGAATTCCGTTTCCGCAAGTTTCTACAAGTTCCCACAGGCTTTCGTAGGCTCTCACGAGACCTTCGCCGTCCCTACATCTAGCGCGGGCGCGTTTCCGTCGGGCGCTGCCGCCACTAGGGGTAACACATTCTCCCGTTTCGCGGCTAAATATGGGGACAACGCTAGGATAACACGCTATGGCTAGTCTGTCAAGGGGTTTGGAAAAATATTCGCGATTTGGGTAGGCAGGGAAATTCCGCGCCAACGGTGAATCAAGGAAAAGGAAAGAACGGACGAAGGGCAAGCGGATAATCGCGACAAGCGGGACGCGGTTTATGGGGTGATACGGACGCGATTTCAAGAAGATAGAGCGGGCGAACCCGGCGGCAATGAAGGCGGCAACGAGTAAGGAGAAAACGATGCGCTGTCCGCAGTGCGGATCGGAAATGGGGGGGCAGAACGCGGGTTGTCAACGCTGCCAGCCCACGTTGAATTTGAACGCGCCGGGCGTCCGGGCGGGAACCGTGCAGCGCGTGGCGCTGACCGGCGAGGTCGTGGAAGGCGAGGGCGAGCCGACGATTGGCATGGCTCCGGGCGTCCCGCCCCTGCCCACAATGGGAATGCCGTCGAACGCGGGGCTGCCGCCGATGCCGACGATGCCGCCGCCGATCCGCAACCCTTACGCCAAACCGGAACCGCCCACGCGCGCCCGCCCCAAAGAAATCAGCACGCCCATCGTCGTATCGGTGGTTCTGGGGCTGATCGCGCTCGTCGGGTGCGTCGGCTGGTATTTCGCCTATGGCCGCCCGAAACCGACCCTGCTGACGACGCAGTTACGCAAGTACCGGCCCGGCGACAAGTGGGTCTATCGCATGACCGGCAAGATGAAAATGGCGAATGGAATGCTGACCATCCCTCTGCGCGGCACGTACACCATTGCTATCGAGCAGGAAACCTTCGGCGACAAGCCCGTTCTCGGCTTCGTGAATACGCTGGCGACGGAAAACGGCCTGGAAATCGAAGACAAGGCATTTTGCACGCAAGACCCGGTGTCGGGCGTCGTTACGGAACTGGGCGATTCCAACGGGGCCGAGGGCGCGGCGCGCAAAGTGATGGCGCCGCAGGGCGTGATGCCCGGAACCTGGAACGCGGCGCTCAAGGGCGGGTACGACCTGACCTTCGATTCGGGCGATACGGAGCAGGAGCGCATGACGATTGACGGCTCGGAAGTCGTCGCGACCCCGGCGGGAACCTTTACGACCTGGAAAGCGAACGTGACGAGCCAGGATTCGCGGAACGGCCCGATCACGGCCATTCGGTGGGTGTCGCCGCAATTAGGCAGTTACGCGAAATCGGAAATGACGGTTTCGGGGGGCCACGACATCAGCCTGCAATTGGTCTTGACCCTGAAATCCACGACGGTCAAGGTTTGGTAGGCCGATGGTAAGGCAGGCGGTAAGCAGGGCGGGCCGGTTATGGCAAACGATTTGCAAAGAACATTACGGATGCAAAACCGGCGACTGCCCGAAACCCGTTAAAGGAACCGAGGGCGCGACGACGAAGCCGGGCGCGGAAGAGGCCGCAGGCGAAACGGCGGGCGCGACCGTTGTGGGCGTCCAGGTCAATACGTTGGGCGCGGCGGAGGCGGGCGCAATGAATGCAGGCGGGGACGGCGCGGGCCGGTCGTTCGTAGAGAAAGAGGGGACGGTCGCGACAAGCGCGGGCGGTTGCCAGGTCAGCGCCCAACTCAGGCAGAGGACGACGCTGACAATGCCGCCCGCAACGTGCCGCGCCAGCCGCCAATCCCGCCCCGCGCCGCCGCGCGTAATCGCGAAGCGCGCTCCGTCGGGCGTGAAAGCGGAAACGGAAGCGGCGATGTGCCGCGTCGGGTCGGCGGCGACCGAAGCCTTGAGCGGCAGCGTCGGCTGGGAAGACGCGAAGTTGGCGGGCGGCAAAGACGTGGTTTTCACGCGCTTATTATACCATCTCATGTTACGCAGGCGGTCAGTTTGCCGGGAGTTTTCAATTCCCGGCAGGAAAAACAAACTTCTTTCAGACGCCTAACCCCCAGCCCCCTTCCCCACCGGGGAAGGGGGAGCCAAAACAAGAGCCGTGCGCTTCTCCTTGAAACGAGAGCAAAAGCGATGGAAGCAAAAGCGCCGCGAACCCAGTAACCTTGCGCTTGATCCGCAAATTTACTGTTCAGTCACCCC
>JBBRNU010000155.1:0-8266 GCA_038230115.1 Chthonomonadales bacterium
ATTCTGGCCGCCGATTTGCTGGCTCCCGACGATCTGCCGATGCCGCGTCCGGCGCGCATTGGCGGCATGGCGACCTCCTTCGGCGTGTACCTGACGGACGGCGCGCTGGGGGCCGGAGTGGGCGACAGCGCGCTCGTCGCCAGCGGTTTCGCGCTCGGCTTGATGTCTACGCTTGGGTTTTCGCTCATTCAGGGCGGCTTATGGCTGGCGCAGCGTTACGCGCATCTGCCCCCGTCCCCGCTGTACGATTTTCTCAATTACACGCCGCCCGCCAATCGTCCCCTGTTAGGACTGGCCGCGCTGGGCCTGCATCTGCTGTCGGTGTCGCTGTTTCTGCTGATGATGCGGGTCACGCGGCTGGCCGGGTATCACGCCGCCGAGCATCAAACCGTTCACGCCGTCGAGCGCAATGAGCGATTGATACCCGAAGTCGTGGCGCGAATGCCCCGCGCCCACCCGCGCTGCGGCACGAACCTGATGGCGGCGGGACTGCTCTTCTTTACAACAGCCCAGGCGTTCAGTTACGTTCCCGGCGTGGATGATTCAGTGGCCTATTTGCTGGCCCTGCTGGTGACGGCTTTTGCCTGGCGGCGGGTCGGCACATTCTTGCAGGAGCGGCTGACGACGCGCCCCGCCAACGCGCGCGAGCTTGCCAGCGGCATCGCCGCAGGCGACGCCCTGCTGAGGAAATACGCGCTTTGCCCGCCGGCCCGCCCGCATCTGGGGCGGCGTCTCTGGCGGGCAGGGCTGGCGCAGTCGGCGTGCGGCATGGGCCTGGCGTTCGGGCTGGTCTGGCTGCTGACGGAAGGTTGGCATTGGATTGTCAAGTAATGCAAAAGGAGCCTGGGCGTGATTACCGATGATCTGGCGGCTTTGATTCTTGAGGCGGTTATGGCCGCGCGGCAGGCGGGCGAGTTCACGCTCACGGAGGACGCCGTTCCCGTCACGCTCGAAACGCCGCGCAGCAAACAGCACGGCGATTATTCTTCGAATGTCGCTCTGACCCTGAAAAAACTCACCGGCCTGAGCGACAGCCGCGACATCGCCGCCCGCATTCTGCGCCACCTTCCCGCCGACAACGCCCTGATCGCCCGCGCCGAAGTCGCCGGGCCGGGCTTTCTCAACTTCTATTTGAAACCGGACTGGCTGCACGACGCCCTCGTGAAAATCGAATTCGAGGATTCCTGCTATGGTTCGAGCGCGGCGCGAACCGGCGAAAAAATTCTCATCGAGTTCGTCAGCGCCAACCCGACCGGGCCGATCAGCGTTGTCAACGGGCGCGCGGCGGCGCTGGGCGACGTGCTGGGCAATCTGCTGGCTGCGCAGGGCTGCGAAATCGGGCGCGAGTTTTATATCAACGACGCTCTGAATTCGCTGCAACTGGAAACCTTCGCCCAAACCACTTTAGTTCGCTATCTTCAGCAGCTCGGACATCCCGTCGCAATTCCCGCGTCCGGCGAGGACGGCGGCGACATCATCGAGCCGGGCGAAAACGCCGTCCTTACCGCGGATCAGGTTGCGCCTGCCCTTCTTTCTCCCCCTTCCCCTGTGGGGAAGGGGGCCGGGGGGTTAGGTTCCGCCCCTGACGCAGCCCCGCCCGCTCTGCTGCACCTGCCCAAAGACGGCTATCGCGGCGAATACGTCAAGGACATTGCGCGGGCGATTGTCGCCGAAGTTGGCGACCGCTACGCCGACGCCCCTGACGAAACCCGCCTGCCCTATTTCCGCAAGATCACTTTAGAACGCATGATCGCCATGCAAAAGGAGGCGCTTGCGGCCTTCGGCATCCATTACGACACCTGGTTTTACGAAAGCAGTCTTTATGAGCGCGGGCTGGTTGACAAAGCGATTGCCACCCTGCGCGAGCGCGGCTATGCGTATGAAAAAGACGGCGCGCTGTGGCTGAAATCACCGGCCCTGGGCGACGACAAAGACCGGGTTCTCGTCCGCTCCAACGAAAAGGCGACCTATATCGCCGCCGATGCCGCGTATCACGACGATAAGTTTCAGCGCGGCTATACCCGACTCATCAACATCTGGGGCGCAGATCATCACGGCTACGTGGCGCGCTTGAAGGCGGGCGTGGCCGCGCTCGGCTACGACCCCGCCCGGCTGGAAATCGTCCTCACGCAGATGGTTTCGCTCGTGCGCGACGGCGAGGCCGTCATCGGCGGCAAGCGCAAGGGCGTCGTCATCGAATTGAAGGAAGACCTGATAGATGAAATTGGTAAGGACGCCGCCCGCTTCTACTTTCTGCTGAACTCCTACGAGACTCCGGCGACCGTAGACGTGGAACTCGCGAAACAGCAGTCCAACGACAACCCGGTCTATTACGTCCAGTACGCCCACGCCCGACTCGCCAGCATTTTGCGCCGGGCCGAAGAGAACGATTTCGCGCTTCAGCCCGCCCAGGCCGTGTCGCGCGCTTTGCTGACGCATCCCGCCGAACTGGACGTGCTGCGGAAACTGGCCGATTATCCCGCCGAAGTCGCGCTGGCGGCCCGCGATTACGCTCCACACCGCCTGCCCCGTTTCGCGATGGAGTTGGCGAGCTTGCTGAACGTTTTTTACGAGAACTGCCGCGTCCTGCCCGGCAAAGACGAACCCATCGCCCCGGAGATGACTCTGGCCCGTCTGGCCCTCGTGAACGCCGCGCGCATCGTCCTGCGGAACCTGCTCGCCCTGCTCGGCGTGTCCGCGCCCGACAAGATGTAACGTTTTCGCTGCCCTTACCGGAGGCGCAGTGTGCAAAGCGCCGGAGTTACCGGCGTTATTTCAATGGGCCGAAAACCGATTCTTCGCGGCCAGAAGAGACGCCGTTTTTCAGGTCGGTTTACGGTCCCGCCCGGTTATAAAGCGAATAGATCGCCTGTCTAACGCGCAGGTTGAACTTTCCAACGCGCTTTCGCCGTCATTAGGGCGAATGACAGGGCGCGAAAAGGCACGCGCGATGCCGCGCCCGCCGGATACAATCAGGTCGGACATTCGCGCTGACGCCCGCGTTTCAAGTCTCGAACTTGCCACCCTGACGTTCCTGCAGTTTTTGCCGGTCTTTGCGCCGCGCCAACCTTTGCGCCGCTAACCGCGTTCCACGAACGGCCTATGGTCTACCCGTAATTCTCGACTGCTTTCTTACGCCCATTGCTTCTCTACCTGATCCTTGATTTGGCGATGGCGCGACCGGATTTTATTTCTATTTCCAGGTCGCCATGCAGACAAACGCGAGAAGGAGCGATCCCATGAAGCGAAATTATGACGTGATTGTCATCGGGGGCGGGGTCGTGGGTTTGTGGACGGCGCTGCAAGCGGCGCGCAGCGGCAAATCCGTCGCGCTGCTGGAACGCTGCGAACGTCTGGGCAGGATGGCGACCCGCAATTCCGGGGCGCTGCACGGCGGCATTTATTATCCGCCCGACTCGCTCAAAGCCCTGCACTGCGTGCGCGGGCGGCGACTTGCCGTCACGTTTCTGCGCGAGCAGGGAGTTCCCTTCGCAATCTGCGGCAAATACATCGTTCCCGCCGCCACGCAGGAAGGCGAAGCGCCGCCTCAGACTTTGGACGCGTATGCGGAATTGGAATACCTTCGCGATACGGCGCTCGCCAATGGCGTGGAGGATGTCGCGATACAACGCGCCGATCAGCCGTTCCTGCTCGCCGAATGGACATTGCGCGTCGGCTGCACCGGCATCGTGGATTTGCCTGCCTATGTCGAGGCGCTGGAACGCGCCGTTCGGCAAAGCGGCGTGGAAATCTTTCTGAACCGGACGTGCGTTGCCGGAGAAGCGGGCCGGGTATGGGCCAGCGAGGGGACAACCGCAACCGAGGAGGAATTCGCCGCTCTCGGCATCGTCAATTCCGCCGGTTTGTTCGCCGACACGGTGGCCGAGATGTTCGGGCTGACAGGCTATGAGGTGCGGCCCAACAAGGGCAGTTATTTCCAACTGCGTTTCCCGCTGCCGGTTCAGACTCTGGTATATCCGCTGAAATCACGGGATACCGGGTTTTTGGGCTACCATTACACCCCGGATATGCGCGGGATGGCGTGGGTCGGGCCGAACAGCGAATGGTCTGACGACAAAGAGGATTTCACGCCGACCGGTGACCGGGAAGCCTTTTACAAGGGGCTGACGCAGGTTATCAAAAAAGATATTTACAAGCCGGAGGACCTGGTCGGGCCAAGCAAAATGGGAATTCGGTCGCGGCTGTTCGAGAACGGTCAGTCCTGCTCCGACTTTGTAATCCGAGAACACCCCGCAGGCGTCTGCCATCTGCTGGGAATTGAAAGCCCTGGCCTGACCTCCTCGCCGTCCCTTGCGCTCGACGCGCTGGCGCGGATTGGCGCGTTGTAGATTGTAGAACGCGGCCAAGCCTGCGCGACATTTTCCCCGGCAGTCCGGGCGGGCGCATTTACGGAGCGGCGATCCTGACCGGGCGGGGATTGACGGCACGGCGAAATTATGATAAGATAGCGCGCTCAGGTTGTTCGCGCGCCTGGTTTCAAGCGCGATCAGCCATCGCGTCACGGTTTTCAGATTTTCAATCCCCCATAGAAAGCGAGCGCAGTATGTTCGCCCTGAATTTTTACGCCGAGTATTATGAAGAAGTCCTTCGCAACGGGCGCAAAACCGTTTCGATCCGTCTGGGCGATAAATCCGCCAAATATCAGGCCGGGATGCTGGCCTGGGTGACGGTCGGGCCGCGCTTCGGCAAGCGTCAGAAGCTGTTCACGGCCATCGTAGATCGCGTGGAAGTCAAAACCATTGACGCGCTGTCTCCCCGCGAAATTCAAAAAGAAAACCCGGAATTCCGCACCACCGACGACCTGGTGCATCTGCTCCGGCGCATCTATTCCGACGACATTTCTGTGGAAGATACCGTTACGGTCATCCACTTCTCGCCGGTTTCCGAGTACTGAGCGCGAAGGAGACCGCCGTTTATTGTTCCGAGCGCCGTCATCTCTGCGCTTCTTCGCCCTGCCTGCCGCGCGTTCTTTCGGGAATGTCCGCGCAGGCGGCGCGGCCTAACCCCGAAAGTTTTACCCGGATGCAACGCTGCCACACTTTTTCCCTGCCTCCCCAACCCGCCGCGCGCCCTTTGCCGCCCCGACTTGCTTTACGCCCGTTGACGCCATTGTTGGCTGTGCGCCGATTGGCGGCGCTGGCGCTGGTTTGCGGCTTGCTGACGACCGGTTCCGCCCGCCCCGTTCCGGCTCAAACGCGAAAAGAAAAACTCGACGCCCGTTCCGCTGTCACCCTTGCGCCCGCGATTGCGCCCATTCCGGCAAAAGCCGCCAGCGCGGGCGAGTTTGTAGACAAGACCGGGGCGAAACACCCCTGGCGGATCAACGACGCCCACGCCCTGATCTGGGACAACGCGCCCTATCTTCCCGTCGGCGGCGCGTTTGCGCCTCGTTCCTTCACGAGCGATACCGACGCGGCCTGGCTGGAAGACGTCAAAGCCCTCGAAACGCTCAAGGCGCGCGGCCTGCGCGATCTCATCATCTGGCCCGCCAAACCGCTCGCCTCGGTTCCGATTGCCAGCCTCCAGCGTCTGGCCGATTATCTCGACGCCAACGATTTCAACTATGGGCTGTCGTTCGGGCCGGGCCTGACGACGCCCCTGACCGGAACCGTCGTGAAGCCGGGAACCTACCGCTACGCCGACACCAAAGAGAGCCTGACCGCGACCTGGCAGGTTCCCAACGCCGACAGCGGCCTGTTCATTTTGACCGATACCAGCAACGAAAACCGCATCGTGCGCGGTCTGGTCGTGCAGGCGCAGGACGAAACCATCAGCGCCAGCGCCGAAGCCCCCGCCGACGCCGGGAAAGTCGTCGCCCTGCTTTATCCGCACAAGTCGCTGCCGGTCACGAATAACGGCGCGCTGCCCGACGTGTGGGCCGGGTACGACGATTATCGCGATACAGTGCTGCATTATCTGGGTCAGGCGAAATTCGGCAAGGGCCTGCGATTCTATCTCGACCCGCTTGCGCGCCGCATCGGACTGGCCGGAGAAACCGATTACCTGGTTCCCGACTCGCCCGGTTTCACGCTGGAATGGGAAGGCTTTCTCACGCAGCGCTATCCCAACGTCGAGGATTTGAAACTGGCCTGGGGCTTGATCGAGGGCGATTTCAAGACGCATCGCGAGTTCGCGCGCCTGTTTCCGCTCTGGGCCAACGACCGGGGCGTTCCCTATTTGTACGACCCGCAGGGCCGCAAAACCACGCGCATCCTTCACGTCGCGCAGTCGAAGTGGTGGGCGGATTTTCTTCAGTGCCGCAATGAAAGCCTGTCGTATTACATGAACTCGATGGCGACCGTTCTCAAGCGGCAGGTAGCCGACGTGCCGGTCGTGTACACCTGGACGCAGACCCACCCGATTTTCTGGAACACAAATCGCGACAGCGGCTTCGACGGTTTGGGCGTCGTCGTACGCTCGCATGGCTCGTCGCTCACCGCCCGCACGCTCGGCCCGGCTTACAGCGAGGCGGAGCAGGCCGAACGCACGCTCTGGTGCATCGCGACCGAAATTGTCGGCGACACGGACGCGACGCAAGCGCGCCCGCGCCCCACAACGCAAACCGCCGCCCTCGCCGCGCCCGATCCGTCTTCTTCCGCGCCGTCGTCCGGCGGGTACGCCGCCAAAGGCGACCTGTTCGTCACGCTCGACCAATTACGGCGCGTGGGCGTCAAGGGATTTTTCGCGCAGGGCTTTCAAACCGCCCCCCCGGAAACGAATTCGGGCGCGACCGACTGGCTGGCCGCGCCCGACTCGCTCGCCTGGCTGCACGAGTACGCCGCCCGACTCGCGGGCGAAGCGAATGCCGCCCGCTACGCCCCGCAAACCCTGTTTTTCCCGCAGGCCAACCCCGGCCCGGCCCGCATCGGCATGGTTCCCGGAGCCAACAACGTCCTCTGGCTCAACTCTTATGCCATCGGTGACACGCTCGATTGGTGGCCCGCCTACAGCGGTTACACGCTCCAGCGCGGCAGCGACGCGAATTCGAGCGAAACCGTCCTGATTTCGCTTCAGGGGCGGCGCGAAACGCACCTGTTCGCGCCGAACGCCAAAACCGTCACCGCATTCACGCCGGAAGGCGCCCCGGTTCCCGTGAAAATCCTCAACAAAACGATGGTTTCGGTCACGCTCGATACCACACCGACGGTCTTTCGGGCCGGGGGGCAGCGGCTGGTTCCGCAGGAGGCGGCGGAGGACGCGGCAAAGCAGTTGACGGCTCTGATCGAATCCGCGCTCCAGCAAAAAGTCACGACGGTTGACAACGCGCGCGGGCCATTGGAACGCGCCGAATACGCGCTGAAACAAAAGGACTTCGAGACCGCCTATACCTACTCGCGCCAGTCGCTTGACGATCTGACCTCGCAGGCCGCGCCCTACATCTGGCTCGAAGGCGAAACCCCGCGCGTTCACACGTTCAGCGAACTGGCCGCCAACCCGGAAGCGAGCGGCGGCGGGTATCTTCGGCTCGCCACGCCCAACACAAACCGCCTGGGCTACGCCGCCCGCTATATGTTCGACGTGCCGAGCGATGGCAGCTACGCGGTCTGGCTGGCCGGAACGGTTCCCGGCCCGAACACCTCGCCGATTCAGTGGCGCATCAATTCCGAACCGCCCCAAACGCCCGCCGACTCGACGATGCACGGCCCGCTTTATCTCAGCGAGCGCTTCGGCTGGATGCAGCTCGGCACGGTCGCCTTGAAGAAAGGGCCGCAGCAGACACTCACAGTCTATGTCGCCGACCGCGCCCAATCCGGCGATTTCAATTTCGCGATTGACGCCCTGATGCTGACGACCCGCGCCTTCGAGCCGAACGGCCCCGTCCGCCCCCTTCCGATTGACGCGGAGTCCATGCGCGCCCTGCTTCGCGACCGGCAGCGCCGCCAGAAGTTCGATCCCGTGAAGCGCTGAATAAAAAAGTTGGTAACTTACGTTACGCAGGCGGGCAGTTGGCTTCGCAATCGGGCGGGGCCGGGAGTTTTCAACTTCCGGCAAGCGGCTCGGTTGAGTAAGGCGAGTTGGCAAGGCAAAATTTAGGATACGGCAGCGACACTAACCCAAAGTGGAAGGAGCCTGGCGATGCCCCCGCGCCCGCACGAACTCGGCGAACTGCAACTGGCGATCATGAATGTGCTATGGACGTGCAAGCAGGCGACCGTGCATGACGTGCTGGCGAAACTTCCCGGCGACCGTAAGCCCGCCTATACAACGGTGCTAACCGTCCTTCGCAACCTGGAGAAGCGAGAAC
>JBBRNU010000156.1:0-8265 GCA_038230115.1 Chthonomonadales bacterium
CCGGAGTGCATGTCTCGCTGGCAGTCAATTTCCGGTCGCGGCCCGAAATCCTGCAGGTCGTCGAAACCGTCTTCCGACAGGTCTGGCGTGACGAGCCGACGCCGTTTGTGCCGCTCACGCAGGGCGCAGCCTTCGATGCCAAACCTATCCCCAGCCTGGAAGTCCTCACGTCGCAGGATATTTCCCGGCGGGAGTACGTGAGCCTGGAGGCCGAAGCGCTGGCCGGTCGCATTCAGAAGATGGTGGAAGGTGAGGAACTGCGCCTGACCCGGCAGGATGATGCCCGGCGCGGACAATTCGTCGCCTATCGGGATATCGCCGTTCTGCTGCGCGGCCTGACGGATGTGCAGAAGTATGAGGAGGCGTTCGCGCGGCGCGGCGTGCCGTACTATGTGGTTGGCGGCGGACGCGGCTATTACGCGCGGCACGAAATCCGCGATCTGCTCAACGTCCTGACCGTATTGGATACGCCCCTTGACGACGTGGCTCTGGCCGCCACCCTGCGCTCGCCCCTCGTCGGGGCCGACGTGGACACGCTGTATCGCCTGAGCCGCCACGCGCGCCAACCGGAAAGAACGGGCGGCAGCCGCGCCGCGAACCGACCGCTTTACCTCGCCCTGCCCGCGCTCCTGGCGTCCGGGGAACTGCCGGACGGGGACGCCAGCCAGTTGACCCGGTGTCGGGAAGTCATCGAGCCGCTGCGGGCGCAGGAAGACCGTCTGCCGGTCGGCCACCTGTTGGAGCGCCTGATCGCCCAAACCCAATATGACGCGCGCCTGCTCTGCCGTCCCAATGGCCGCCGCCGCCTTGCCAACGTTCGCAAGCTGCTGCAAATGGCGAACAGCGATTCGGTCATGGGGGTGCGGGAGTTCATTCGCCGTCTGCGCGATCTGGAACGTCTGTCCGACCGCGAAGGGGAAGCGCCGACCGAGGAAGAGGCGGCGAACGTAGTGCGTTTTCTGACAATTCATGGCGCGAAGGGGCTGGAATTTCCCGTCGTCGTGGCGGCTGATCTCGCGCGAGCGCGTCCGTCGTCCGAGAGCGGCCCCTTTGTCTGCGCCCCGCAGGAACTGGCGCTGGGCGTGCGCGTGAACGACGCGCCGAATGTCGTATATCAGGCGATTGCCGCCCGACGCGAAATCGCCGACCGCAAGGAATCGGAACGCCTGCTCTACGTCGCCATGACGCGCGCGCGCGAGCATTTGATCCTGTGCGGCAACATCGGGCGCAACCGGGGCGAGAATTGGGCCGACAAGTTGTTTCCTCTGCTGGGAGTTCTGGCCGCGCCCGCCGAGCCGGAAACCCAAATTCTGCCCGGCGACCTGACCGCGACCGTCGCCCCGCTCACGTATTACAAACAATCGGCCCCGCGCCGCCTGCCCGCCTCCGATTTCGCCGCGCCGCCCGAATTTGACGCCGACGCTCTCGCCCAATCCCTGCTCGACGAATTCCCTCTTCCGTAAAACCCTGATCCATCAACCGTAAATGCCCTGTCGGTCCCCCGCCGTTCCAATTGAACACTGGGCTACTTTCTCCTTTGTCGCCTTTTGCGCTTCTTTGCGGCCAAACATTTCCCCCGCCCGCAAAATCTCCCTCTTTTTCCGTATTTACCGGGCGAACAACCCGAACCTACCGTAAAGTTCTCAATGCGCGAACCGAAAATGAGAGACGGAAAGTGTAGCGCCGCCTGTAAGCGGGCCGCGTTTGCGCCGGACGCCGCCAGACGCGCCAGAAGACAGAAGATGAGGAGCCGAGCATGGTTGCCGCCGCCAGAGAAGCCGACGCCCGCGAAAACGAGGCGCAGTTGGTCGCATTTCACCTCGCCGGAGAAGTTTACGGCGTGGATATCGCGCTCATCAACGAAATTATTCGCCTGCGCGAAATCACCCGCATTCCCCGCGCGCCTGCAGACGTCGAGGGCGTTATCAATCTGCGCGGCAAAATTGTCCCGATCCTCGACCTGCGCCTGCGTTTGGGCCTGCCGCCCGTCGCGCGAGACAACGCCACGCGCATCATCGTCATCGAAATGGCCGAATGCACGGTCGGCATGATCGTGGACGGTGTGACCGGGGTTATGCGGCTGCCCGAATCCGGCATCGAGCCGCCCTCGAAACTGGTCAGTGACGTACAGGAAAACTATATTCGCGGCGTGGGCAAGTCCGACGATACGCTCGTCATCCTGCTCAACCTGCCCAACATTCTGCGCCTGGAGCCGGAAACTGTTCGCCTGGCCGCCGCGGTCGCTGCGCCCCCGCAGTAAGCGCGCTGTTTTCGGCGTGGGGCGGCGCGTCGGATAGCGCGGTCGCCGCGCTCGCGCCAGCAGCGTTTGGCAGGCGTCCAGGCTGGCCGCGCGCTTGTCGCGGTCGCCGCGCCCGCGCCGGAGCGCCGCCGCTCTCGCCAGTTGTGATTTTGCGCGCCGTAAGGGATTTTTGCATGAATGAAGACATGAGCCAATTTTTGGGCGTGTTTCTGGACGAAGCCAGCGAGCATCTCGAATGCCTGGAACAGGACTTTTTGCGGCTCGAACAGGAAGCGTCGCCGGAACTGATCCAGAGCATTTTTCGCGCCGCGCACACGCTAAAAGGCTCGGCCCGGCAGATGGGCTACGCCGCGATGGGCGAGCTGACCCACGCGATGGAAGACGTGTTCGACCGCCTGCGCCACGAGGAGCTGGCCCTCAGCCCCAATCTCATTGACGCCCTGTTCGTCAGCCTGGACGCGCTCAAAGCGATGCGCGACGAGATTGCGGCCAGCGGAAACGTGACGCTGGACACGACCGTTGGGACTGCGCGCCTGCGGGAAGTATTGAACGGCGGCGCGCCAGACAAATCGGAAGCGGGCGCGGGACAATCCGCGCCATCCGTGACACCGAACGCGACTGACGCAAAGACGGCGACCGGCCCGGCCACGACGGAGGCCGGAGCGCCGCCCGCTTTAATTTCGTCCCTGCAAATCGCGCTGACGGCGACGGAGTTGATGGCGGCGCACGAGGCGCGCAGCGCGGGCTGCGACATCGTGTCATTGCGCGTTTCGGTCGCGCCGGACTGCGTGATGAAGTCGGTTCGCGCGCTTATGGTCTTGCAGGCGCTGGAGCAGGTCGGCTCCGTCCTGACGACGATGCCCAGCGAAGAGGGACTGGAAAACGAGGAGTTCGAAACCGATTTCGAGGTCGTTCTCGCGACGGAGCAGACGACCGCGGCCGTCTGTCAGACGATCCGCCGCATTACCGAAATTACGGACGTGCAGGCGCGGGCGTGGGACGAATCCGCGCTGATTTCCAACCCACCCCCCGCCGCGCCCCCGGCCTCCGACGCCCCAACCGGAAATGTCGCGCCTGTCCTGACGTTGACCGCGCCGGACGAAACGCCGTCGAAAACGCTGGCGGCGGAAGCGAAAACAGAAGCGAAATCGGAACCGGAAGATGAGCGCGTGGTCGCCGCCGGGCCGCAGGGACGCGGCAAGTCCGACGCCGAAGTGCAGCGGCTGGCCCGTGACCGCAAGGGCGCGCAGGCCCAAACCGTGCGCGTGGACGTGGCCCGGCTCGACAAGCTGCTGAATCTGGTGGGCGAATTGGTCATTGACCGCACCCGTATCGCGCAGATTGGCGGGCGTTTCGAGCGGCAGGAGCGCTCCAGCGAGTTGGTGGAGAGCCTGAACGAGGCTGCCGCGCACATCGGACGCATCACGGACGAGCTGCAGGAAGAAATCATGAAGGCCCGGATGCTGCCCATTGATAACGTCTTCAGCCGCTTCCCGCGCATGATTCGCGACCTGGCGCAGAAACTTGGCAAAGAAATCGAGTTCCTCGTCGAGGGCAAAGAGACCGAGCTGGATCGCTCGGTCATCGAAATCATCGGCGATCCCCTGATCCACATGCTGCGAAACAGCGTGGATCACGGCGTCGAAATGCCCGACGCGCGGCTGTCGGCGGGCAAGCCGCGCGTCGGCACGGTCTGGCTGCGCGCCCGGTACGAGGACAATCACATCGTCATCGAAATTCAGGACGACGGGGCGGGCATGGACCCCGAAAAATTGCGCGCCCATGCCGTTCGCAAGGGCGTTCTGACGCCCGAAGCCGCCGCCCGCCTGACCGACAAAGAGGCGGTTCACCTGATTTTCGCGCCCGGCTTCTCGACGGCCCAAAGCGTGTCGGACGTGTCGGGGCGCGGCGTCGGCATGGACATCGTGAAAAGCAATCTGCAAAAACTGGGCGCGCTAATAGACATCGAAAGCCGGGCCGGGGTCGGCTCGACCTTTACCGTAAAACTTCCCCTGACGCTGGCGATCATTCGCGGCCTGCTCGTGACCGTAAGCGGCTGCGTGTACGCGCTGCCCCTCGCCTCGGTCGTGGAAACGCTGAAAATCGCGCCCGAAGCCCTGCACCGCGTCAACCGCCGCGAGGTGATTTTACAGCGCGGGCGGACGCTGCCGATTGTGCGGTTGAGCGACGTGTTTCATCTGGACGCGGCGGCGGTCGTGCAGGATTCAGGAGCCGTCGTCCCGCAGGCCGGGCGGTCTGCCGAAGATGGGATCGCGCCATCGTTATTGACCCCGCCTGCCGCGCCCCTAATCGCCGAGCGAGTAAAAGCCGAAATAAAAACCGAGACGCTGGCAAAGGATGCTGCGCCGCCCGTCCTGACCCTGACGGCGGGAGAAGAAACAGCGGTCGTCCGACGAACCGAGCGAAACGGGCTTTACCTCGTGGTGATCGGCATGGGCGAAAAACAGGTCGGGCTGGTCGTGGACTCGCTGATTGGCGAGCAGGAAGTGGTCATCAAATCGCTGGGGAAATTTATCGGCGACATCAAGGGCATTTCCGGGGCGACCATTCTGGGCGATGGCCGCGTCGCCCTCATTGTGGACATCAATGGCCTGATCAACCTGGCCGTCGAGGAGAAAGGAAAGGCACATGCCGCCTGACGTAAAATCAATTCGTATTGACCGAGCCGTGTTTCAGCAGACGCTGGAAAAGAAATTGGCGGACTTGCCGCCCCTGCCTGCGGTCGTGACAAAAATTATGCTGACGGTCAATGACCCGGACACGTCGGCGGAGACAATCAACCGGCTGATCTCGATGGACCCCGGTTTGTCCTCCAAAATCCTGCGAATCGTCAATTCGTCGTACTACGGCTTTCCCAAGCGCATCAGCACGATTACGCACGCCGTCATGATCCTGGGCTTCAGCACGATTCGCAACCTGGTGCTGGGCGTCTCGGCGTTCGGCCTGCTGACCCAAAAAAGTATGCCCTACGGCCTGAACCGAACCAAGTTCTGGGAGCATTCCGTAGCGGTGGCAGTGGGCGCGAGCGTGCTGGCGAAAAAGCGGCTGCCCAAAGTCCGCACGGCCCCCGACGAGGCTTTCATCGGCGGGCAGCTGCACGATCTGGGCGCGCTGTTTTTGGACAGTTATTTCCCCGTGCAGTACGCGGTCGCGATGGCGTTTGCGGCCCGCGAGGGCAAGACGGCGCGCGAGGCCGAAATGCTGGTGCTGGGGCTGGATCACGTTATAGTGGGACGGCGGATTGCTGAGTATTGGAACTTCCCGCCGCATCTGGTGGCGATGGTGGCCGGGCATCACGAGCCGAAATTTCAGAAAGAGTATTACGACCTGGCCGCGCTCGTCCACGTCGCCGATTGTGTGGCGTGGGAATCCGGCTACGCCGCTTCGGAGCATACGCACGGGCAGACGCTCGACCCGGACGTGGCGGAATGGCTGGCCTTTACGCCCGCCGACATGGAGACGCTCAAGCGCGACCTGGACGCGCAGTTTCAGGCCGCTGAGGATATGCTCAAAGTGGCGCGCGGGGGCTGACTCCACTTTTCGGTGGCAAAGAATCAGGCGGGCGTCAGCGGGCGCAGCGTTTGCAGGAACGTGTCGAACGCCGCTAATGCGCGCTCGCCTTTCCGCCGGGCTTTTTCGCGCTTGTCGCGTATGACGGGGCCGGGCAGTTCCGGTACAACGCCCCAGTTCGAGTTCATCGGCGCAAAATGTTTCGGGTCGCTTTCCACAAGATAATAGCAAAGCGACCCAAGAACCGTCTCGCGCGGCGGCACGGCAGGCGCAAGGCTCATCAATTGGCGGTGCGCGTTCAGGCCCGTCAGCATTCCGATAGCCGCCGATTCAAGGTAGCCTTCCACGCCCGTCATCTGCCCGGCCAGAAAAATGCCGGGATGCTCGCGCAGTTGGCAGGTCAGGTCCAGCAGGCGCGGCGCGTTGACATAGGTGTTGCGGTGCATCACGCCATAACGCACAAATTCGGCGTTTTCCAGGCCGGGAACCAGTTTCAGCACCCGTTTCTGCTCGCCCCACTTCAGCCGCGTCTGGAATCCGACCAGCCCCCACAGCGTGCCTTCCTTGTTTTCCTGCCTCAGCTGCACGACCGCCCAGGGCCGCCGCCCGGTGCGCGGGTCGGTCAGGCCAACCGGCTTCATCGGTCCGAAAGCGAGGGTGCGCGGGCCGCGCCGGGCCAGCTCTTCAATCGGCACGCACATCTCGAAGAAAACCATTTTGGCTGGAGAATCGCCGTCCTCGAAATCGTGCAGGGGCGCTTTCTCCGCGCCGTTCAGCGCCTCCCAGAACGCCTGATATTCGTCTTTCGAGAAGGGGCAGTTCAAATAATCCGCGCTGTCTACCGGAGCGCCGCCGCAGCCAATCGCCGCATCGTCCAGCCCGGCCATCCCGTCCGCCGCGTCACCGCCCTCCCCGATTGTCGGCGCGTCCGGCGTCCTCTCCCCATCGGCGCTGTCGGCGGTCGGGTCGGGGGCGACCTGGCCCGCCGTTCCCGCGCCTTTGCCCCGCCGCGACGCCCGGAACACTTTCGTCAGGTCGAGGCTGTCATAGGTCACGGTCGGGGCGACGGCATCGTAGAAAGAAAGCGAGTCGCCGCCAGTCAGTCGGGCGATTTCCCGCGCCAGAGCGTCCGAAGTCAACGGCCCGGTCGCCAGAATCAGCGGGCGCGCGGAGGGCAGTTCGGTCACCTCTTCGCGCACGACCGTGATGTTCGGATGGGCCGCAATCGCTTCCGTGACCGCGCGGGCGAACGGCTCGCGGTCTACGGCCAGGGCTTCCCCGGCAGGCACGCGATAGCGCTCGGCAAGCGGCAGGATCAGCGAGCCAAGCCGCCGCATCTCTTCTTTCAGCACGCCGCTCGCATTCGTCAGCAGGTTGGACTTGAACGAGTTCGAGCAGACCAATTCCGCCAGATCGCTCGTCTGATGCACGGGCGTATTTCGGGTCGGGCGCATTTCGTACAAACGAACCCGGCTGCCGCGCTGCGCGGCGGCCCAGGCCGCTTCCACGCCCGCGAACCCGCCGCCCACAATGACAATTTCGTTTTCCATCGCGCCTTCCATTTCGCCCGTTTCGCTCCTGAAATTCCGGCCTCCTGCCGCAAGCGAGACTTCCGACCCTATGATACCCCGGTTACGGACGGACGGCAAGGAAACGCGGGAGGCGAAGCCAGCATAACGAGCCGGAAGGAGATTGCGCCCTCGGTCGCGAACCTGTCGCCAATGCCGGAGACCCCTATTTTTGCGCCGAACGGAAGAACGACGGACGCCAGACCGTACAAATAAAGAAGAGACTGCACGATTACACAAGGAGCGCGCCATGTTGAATGTGGGAGATAATGCGCCGGAGATAAGCCTGCCGGATCAGAACGGCGAGACGGTCACGCTGTCAGGGTTGAAGGGGAAGACGGTGGTCCTGTTTTTCTATCCCAAAGCGGACACGCCCGGCTGCACAACCGAAGCCTGCGCGTTTCGGGACGCCAAAGCGGATTTCGACGCGACCGACACCGTATTGCTGGGGATCAGCCCCGACGCGAGCGGGGCGCAGTTGAAGTTCGCGGAAAAATACGACCTGCCATTTCACCTTCTGGCGGATGCCGCCCACAAGACTGCCGAAACCTATGGCGTGTGGGCGGAAAAGTCTATGTACGGCAAAACCTACATGGGCGTGGAGCGCACGACCTTCGTGATTGCGCCCGATGGCCGCTTTCGCTATATATTCCGCAAAGTGAAACCCGATGGTCATTCCGACGAAGTGCTGACCGCAGTGCGCGAAGCGGCGGCGGGGGCAGTCGGCGGCGAGTAGGGCCGGGCGGGGCCGCGAACCCTGCGGCGACCGGCAATCGTAACGCAGCTTATTATTTACTCACCTTACGCAAGCGAACTATTCGCTCTGTAACCGGGCGGCGGTTACCGGGAGTTGTAAACACCCCGCCAAAAAATGCAGGCGGGCAGGCGGCCCGGCGGTGGGGGGCC
>JBBRNU010000157.1:0-8262 GCA_038230115.1 Chthonomonadales bacterium
CCACCGGCTTGCGAAACCGGGCCTTGTCAATGCCCGTCAGAAAAACCATTTTGCCTTCCTGAAGCGGCAGCGACAGCAGCATCAGCCCGGCTACCTGCGCCATCGCTTCCGCAATCAGCACGCCCGGCATGACCGCCTGTGCGGGAAAATGACCCGTAAAAAACGGTTCGTTGATCGTGACGTTTTTCAGCCCGATGACGCTGACGCCCGGCACAAGTTCCAGTATGCGGTCCACCAAAAGCATCGGATACCGGTGCGGCATCAGCGCGCGAATATGCTCAATGTCCAGCGTATGATTCATGCGGCGTTTCCTATCCTCCCTCGCTTCGCCTCGCGCTCCCTACCCCAATTCCTTTTCAATTTCAATTCCGCTTCCCTGCTTCAATCGGCCTTCCCTCTTCGATGGTTCCCTGTCGCAGCAACGCGCCCGCCAGCCGCGCATTCAAGCGATGCCCCGGACGCCAGCCGGTTACTTGAATTTTCAGCCGCGCATCCGCTAGAGCCAGGTCGCCAACCACATCCAATAATTTGTGCGCGCACCATTCCAGCGGCACCCGCAGCGGCGAGGAAAACCCTTCGCCCGGCGTCACGATGAGCGCGTTGTCGAGCGAGCCGCCCAGCGCCAACCCCGCCGCCAGCAGCATTTCCACCTCGCGCCGAAACGCAAACGTGCGCGCGGGCGCTATCGTCTCGCGATAGGCCGGAGCGTCGAAACCGGGCGCGCACTCTATCTCCGCCGCGCCTTCGGGCCAATTGAATTCCTCGAAGGTCGTCACCACGCGCACGCGAAACGCATCCGCAGGCGCGGCCTCGATCCGGCTTTTACCCTCTTCAACAATGACCGGCGCGCTCAAAGTCAAAGTTCGCGGCGAATAGTTTTGCTTTTCAACGCCTGCGGCGTCAATGGCCTCGACCCAGGGCTGCGCGCTGCCGTCCAGAATCGGGATTTCCGGCCCGTCTGTTTCGATAACCGCGTTGTCAATTTGCAATCCGGCCAACGCCGACAGCAGATGCTCGACCGTGCTGATCGTCGCGCCATCGCGCCCCAGCGTCGTGCAGCGTGTGGTGTCGGTCACGAAATCGGCCCGCGCCGGTATCTCGACGCCGCCCGCCAGCCGAAACATGCGCCCTGCGTTCGCCGGGGCGGGATGAACCACGACGCGCGCGTTTCGCCCCGTATGCAGCCCAATCCCCATTATTGCAAACGCATGTCGCAGCGTCTGTTGTTCCCCCGCAGTCGCTCCTATCGTCATAACACCCTTCAATCTATTAAACTCTCCGCGCCCCCTCGGTGTCTCTGCGTCTCTGCGGTAAAAGTCGCTTTTAGAAACGCTTTTGTCCTTATTGCCCCGACTTCGCCTCCAGATCGGCCAGCCGACGCTCCAGGTCGCGAATGCGCTTGAGGTATTCGGGCAGCGCGGCGGTCGCGGCGTGTTCGCGCATTTTGTCGCGATGCGGGCGGGCCGGGTAGCCGGATACCGTGACTCCGGCAGGCACGTCGCTGATGACGCCGCCCTGCGCCCCGACTCGCGCGCCATCTCCAATCGTCACGTGGTCTTTGACGCCTGCCTGCCCCGCCAGAATCACGCCATTGCCAATGGTCACGCTGCCCGCGATCCCGGTTTGGGCGATGATAATGGTCGAGAAGCCAATCGTTACGTTATGCCCGACGTGAACCAGGTTGTCAATTTTTGTCCCGGAACCGATGACGGTAGCCCCGGTTTTGGCGCGATCAATACAGGTATTCGCGCCGATTTCCACGTCATCGCCGACCTCCACGACGCCCAGCTGCGGGACTTTGCGAAGCGCGGTCCCGACCGGCACGTACCCGAACCCGTCCGCGCCCAGAACGCATCCGGCGTGCAGCAGGCAGCGCCGCCCAATTCGCACGCGGGGATATAGCACGACGTTCGGATGCAGAATCGTGTCGTCGCCAATCGCGCAGTCATCGCCCACCCGCGCGCCGGGCAGCAAAATCACGCCGCGCCCCAGCGTCACGTTCGCCCCGACCGAAACGTGCGCGCCAAGATGAACGTCGGGGCCAAAATCGGCATTTTGTCCAATCTGCGCGGTCGGGTCAATGCCCGGCGTAATTTCCAGCGGCGGCGCGAAGGCTTCCAGCGTTTTCACGAAGGCCAGACGAGGCGCGGCGACCAGGATCAGCGGCTTGGCGGCCAAACCAAGCTGGCCCGCTTCCAGGGGCGCGAGGATCGCTGTCGCGCGCGAGCGCAGGGCCAGTTCCAGGTAGCGCGCCGACTCCGCGAACACGAGGTCGCCCGGTCTGGCTTCCTCGACGGACGCCACGCCGGTAATTGCCGCGGTTCCGTCCCCCACGAGAACCCCGTCCACAAGCCTTGCGACAGCCTGCGCGGTATCGGGAATATTTTTTGGCATCGAAACGTTTTCTGTCATAGTTTTGAGGCTGATCTGATACAAACAAGGTGAACAACGTTACGGTGAAACGCCCTGCCGCCACTGCTTGCGAAGCGGTTCTTGCACGATTTCCGTCGCGTCGGCGGCTCCGGGCGTCCCTTGCGCCACCAGTTGCCAGCCGTCGCGCCGGGCGACCTGCGCGACCGCGTTCATAATGTCAACGCGAATCGCATCCACCAGACGGGCGCGCTGCGCGGCCCAGACCGGACGCTGTTTTGCGACAAAAGCATCCAGCTGCGCCTGGGGGTTGACGGGTTGGGCGGGCGAGGGCGCGGGCAGAAGGAGCGGCGTGGCATTGCGCGGGCCGGGCGGCAGGGACATGGATTCAAGGGACGGGATCGGCGCGCTGTCGTTGGCGAGTCGGGCCTGCTCGTGGGCGATCCGGTCGTTCAGCGCCCGGCTCAATTCCTGCTGCCGCGCCGCCAATCGGGTTTTCAAGGCGGCTTCCAAATCGCGCCGCCGCGCTTCCAGTTCGCGTTCGGCCTGCGGGCGCGCGTCGCTCGCCAGATTATCGCGCTCGGCTGTCAGACGGCTGATTTCCGCCAGAACCTGCTGCTGCTGCGCTTGGGCGTCGGCTTTGGGCTGGTCAATGTAATTTTTCACCTGCGAGCGCAGGGCGATTTCGCGAAAACCCAGGAGCCGAATGCGCCGGTCGAATTCCTGCGCCCGCCGCGCCGCTTCCTGCCGCAGCGCTTCCTCGCGCGCGGCCACTTCCTGCGCGAATTGCGCGTCCGTTTTTTTGCGTTCGGCCCGTTCCTCGCGGCGAAGCGCTTCCTCATTACGCGCCTGCAAGTACTCCGCCAACTGCGCCACGTAACGCTGCGCGTCCTCTTCCACGCGGCGCTGACGGCTCCTCGCCAGGGTCGCGGGAACGACCTGCGGCGGCGTGAACGGTTTGGGCAGCGCCTGC
This sequence comes from Chthonomonadales bacterium, assembly GCA_038230115.1. Classification (GTDB taxonomy): domain Bacteria; phylum Armatimonadota; class Chthonomonadetes; order Chthonomonadales; family Chthonomonadaceae; genus JBBRNU01. Next base: position 3,344 of record JBBRNU010000157.1, read on the forward strand.
GTGGGAAACGCGAATTCCAGCGCCCCGGCGCGGGGAGCGCCGAGCGTCAGCACGGCGCGATCCAGCGCGGCCACCTGCGGCCAGAGCGGGTGCAGGGGCAGCAGCGCGTCGGTTCGCACGTAACGTCGCGATGTGACGACTAAGGCCGCTCGCCGACAGCCCGGCCCGACAGCGGCTAAAATACTCAGGAGGGCCAGAACGAACAGACGGTTTTGCCGCCCGCTCATCCGGCCCCCGACTCGTTCCAACCCGTTCATGACTGGTTCCAGACCGGGCCTTACTTGGGAAGTTTGTTCATCTGCGCCAGCACAGCGTCCGTGATATCGTTGTCGGCGTAGAAAGCTACGTCATTGCGAAACACGAGGTTGAACCCCTTGTCCTTCGCAACTTTGTTGATGCTGTCTTTCATGTCTTTGGAGGCTTTGGCGTCGAGGGCGTTGGCCTGCTTTTGCAGGTCTTCGTCCGATTCGCGCTTTCGCAGGTTGATCCGCGACTCGGTATCGCTGCCCGCGCGCGTCAGGACGTTGAGCCGGTCTTTTTCCGCCTGCGTCAGCGCCGCCTGCTTCGACTGGAGCGAGTTGAATTCGTCCACCAGGGTCTTGCTTTGTCCGGTCAGCTTGTCTTTCTGGCTCTTCTGCTGCGCCGACGCGCCGTTCGTGGTCGCTTCCGCAAGGGCGATGTCGCTCAATGCGACCTGATCCGCTTCCGAAAGGAGCGGGTTTTGCTGCCAGGTTTGCAGGCGCAGGAGCGTATCGCTCTGCTGCTTTTGCAGTTGGTTTTTCGTCGCCACGATGTTGGCGGCTTGCGTCAGGATAGTAACCGGGTCTACGGTAGCGATTCGCAGGCCGCCATTTTTATCCTGCCCGGCTTTCGCGCCGGTGAGCGACGCCACGATGCAAAGGACAATCGCGCCGAGGACAATAGCGCGCAGGCCGCGCGTGGGTTCCGACATTTTCGAGGGCTTCCTTTCCAAATCCAATTTCCGAATGCGAACCGTCGTGATCCGTTTCTCTGTCAAACTCCGCTATTATAGCAGATAGGCTTGCCATTCGCAAACAAAACCGTGCGGCGCGCATTTCGCATCGGAGCGAATTAAAACGTGTTGGAGATGCTGAAGTGGGTGCGCCCGCCTTCCGTGCCGAAGCCGAAGTCCAGCCGCAGCGGGCCGATGGGCGTGCGAACGCGGATGCCCGCGCCAAAGCCGGGATGCAGGCTGAAGCCGTGCTGGTCGAACCCTTCGATCCGCGTGTCCTGATAGCGCCCGCCCCAGGCGTCGCCAATATCGAAGAACAGCACGCCCTTCAAACTGCGCGCGAGCGGCTGCCGCAGTTCGACCGAGCCGAGCAGCATATACTTGCCCCAGTACCGATCTTCGCGATACCCGCGCACCGAGTCCGCGCCGCCCACGAAAAACTGCTCGAAGAACGGCAGCGTTCCCGCCGAAGCCCCGATAATGAAGCGCAAAGCCAGCGAGCGCTTTTCTTCGTCCGGCTTGCTGCGTTTGCGCGCCGACTGCAAATTCAAGTATTGTTTCAACTCCAGCGATGACTTGCCGAAGTTGACATTGCCTAAGCCGGGGATCGTCGTGCCGTTGATGGCGTGAATGTCTTTCAGCCTGGCCTGTCCAACTTCTACGCTCAAACTTTGAGTCCCGCCCGTTACCGGGTCTAAATCGAGATCGCGCGTGTTGTGCAACAACGACCCGGCAATCGAGTAAATCGGCCCGTTTTGAATGATCTCTGCGTTGATGCCCGACAGGTCCAGATTGTCCGTGCGAACGTTTTCGCCGCGCAGCGTGATCGCTCCCCGGTAGGTGTCCCGGAACGGGCGACTGAGCGTCAGCGTGGCCCCTGTGCGCTGTTCGTTGTAGCGGTTGTCCGTGCCGACATTGCTGTTGTCAATCGGGTTGATGATGGACGACTGCTGCAGCGAGTTCGAGAAGCGGTAAATTGTCTTATCGTACAGTTGAATACCCAGCGCCGTCCGCCGCTTGTCGAGCCAGGGCTTGTTGAAGCCTAACTCCACGCTGTTGCGGTTGGCCGCGCCGCCCGTTTCCCACAGGAGATTCAGCCCCTCGCCCTCGCCTCGGAAGTTGGTCTCGCCGATCTCGGCCCGTCCCACCAGTTGCTGCCGGTTGCTGTAACCGACGGCTACGCTGACGGTTCCGGTCCGCTTTTCAGCCACGCTCAGGGTCAAATTGATCACGCCGGGCGCGACCGAGTTTTCGGCGGGATTGACGCTTTCCAGATAATCCAGGTTGTACAGGCGGCGGATGTCGTCGTTGAAAACCGAGCGGTTGTAAAAGTCGCCCTCTTTGGTTTTCATCTCACGCAGGATCACTTTGCGCTTGGTTTTTTTGTTGTTGATGAGCGTGATTTTACCGACGCGCGTCACGATAATCGGCACGTTGAGCTGACCGGAATTTTTCTCGTCCGGCCCTGCATCCTGCCCGAAAGTAATAGTATAACCTTTTTTGTTGTACAAATCCTGGATCGCCAGCGTATCCCGCAAAAACTGCGCCTCGTTGTAAATCTTCACGAGATTCGGGTTGGTTTTATCCGGCGAAACCTGAATCAGGTTTCTAATCTCTTCCGGTTTGATCGGGCCGGAACCGGTGACCTGCACGTTTTTGATTGGCTCGTTCTCGTCCACCTCGATAACCACTTTGCAACGTCCGTCGGGTGGATTGAACTGCTCGGAGCGCACGCGAACCGCTTCCGCCACATCCGTGCTGTGCTGCCCGTAGTTGCCGGTCTGATACAGACGCTGTTGGATTTGTGTCAGGGTCTGGTCGTTACAGGGGCTTCCAATTTTGATGCCTCTGTCCTCAAGCGTAATCAAAATCGAGGCCGTATTCAAGATTTTATTGCCCCGCACCTCGATTTCGCCGATGACCGGGCCGCCGGGAACCACAAGCGGCGGAACGACTTGCGGCGTCGCAACGACCGGCGGCGCAGTCTGGGGGGGCGCGGGAGTTGGGGCGGCGGGCGTCTGCGCGGGCGGCACAGCGGCAGGCGTTTGCGTCGGCGCAGGCGTTGTCGGAGCCGGGGTCTGCGGTTTCGCGTTGGTCTTGGGCGCGTCCGGTTTGGGCGTGTCGGGCTTAGGCGTTTGGGCGGGCGCGTTTTGACTTTGCGACGGAACCGACGGCGCGGGTTTCGGAGTGGCGGACTGCGCCCGCGCCAGACCGCCTGCAAGCGCGATCAACCCGAAGGTGGCGGCGGGCAGCGAATTGGCAAGCAGGAAGGGCGCGACAATGGGTCTCCTGCGATTACCTGATTTCATGCGAATGGGTTCTCCTCAAGGCGCAGCGTTCCGTCTCATCCTGAGAACGGGGATCGAAACCGACGCCCCGCGTTCACGGCGAGCGGCTTGGAGCGAAAAGCGAGGCGCGTTTACGGGGCGGGCCAGCGAACATACTTTCGCCAGTCCTTGCGACCCGTCCAACGACACACTCAGATAAGGACGATCCGGGAAGGGGAACGAACCCGCGCCTGGTCACATTCGGTAGTAGGGTTCCAATTTGCGTCGCAGCATGGCGCGGGCGCGGTTCAAGCGCGTTTTCACGTTTTCCAGCGTCAGGCCCGTGGCCTCGACAATCTCGTTGTACGACAGGTTCTGATACTCGCGCAGCAGCACGACCTCTTTGTAGTCGGGCGGCAGGGCGTCAATCGCCGCCAGCAGCCGCTGCCGCAGTTCTTTGGCTTCCAGCACGGTTTGGGGCGACTGGCTCCAATCGGCGACCTCGCGCGACGGGCCTTCCTCGCCCTCCGACTCGTGCGGCTGATCCAGCGATTCGATTCGCAACGCGCGCTGCCGGTCGCGCTGCCGCACCCGGTTGATGCACAGGTTCCGCGCGATCTGATACAGCCACGTAAAGACTTTCGCCTCGCCCCGAAAGCGGTCATAGTGGCGAAACGCGCTGATGAACGTTTCCTGCGTCAGGTCGGTCGCCTCTTCATAATCCCCGATGAACCGGTAGATGATGTTGAAAATCTTTTTTTCGTATTTCACGACCAGCGCGTCGAAATCCAGGCTGCGGTCGGCGTCTTCCGGCGGGAAAGCGTTCATGGGCCGGTCTATGTCCCTGGCGTCGCCCGTCTTGCCGACCGGGCGCGCTTGTCCCTCCGTTGGGCTTTCCGCGCGGGCGGCGCGTTCCCGGTCGCCCCGGCCCGCCAGCAGACCGGACGGCAGCGTGATCTCAATTCCGCGCAACAACGCGCCCGCCTGCCCTGACGACATGCCGTTCTCCCGCCTGCGCTTTCATAGATTCGAGGCGTTTACGCGATGCGTTAACGCTTCGATGATTTCGAGGCGTTTACGCTTCGATGATTTCGAGGCGTTTACGCTTCGATGATTTCGAGGCAGCAGGCGGCCGGGGTCGTCTGTCTCCGGCGATGGGGGCTTTCGTTCCCGTTTGCGGCGCGCTGCTCATTCTGCTGGTATAGGACGCGCGCCCACTTCAATTGTTACATATTTGGGGTAAAAATTACCGGGCAGGCGCTATGTTTTCTTCGCGACGGGGCGGTGAATTGGCAAGTTGGCCCCTACGGGTAGCCGCGTTCGCCTTAATTCGCCCTAGAACCGCCCGATTCCTTCCCGCAATAACGCGGGTTGCGGCATTTCCGGCGACCCGGTTGGAATTCTAGAACCGCCACACGCCTTCCAGCAAGAACTGCTGCGTGTGCTGCTCGTCCGTGTCGTAGGAGAGTTGATACCGCTCACGGAAACGCAGGCTCAATTTCAGGTCGTACATCTCGCGGGTCGCGCTCAGGCTGCGGTTATAGGTGACGAAAAGCGGGCCGAGGAGCTGCCGCGAAAGCGTCAGGTTCAGGCGCTGGATCGGGTCGTATCCAATCGAAAGCTCCTCGAAGCCGAGGGCTTCGGCGGGCCGGTCGAAGAGCGAGGGCAGCACCGCGCCG
>JBBRNU010000158.1:0-8222 GCA_038230115.1 Chthonomonadales bacterium
ATCAAATGGAAACTGGAATGTCTACCCTCATCCCCGGCCCTTCTCCCTGCATGGGAGAAGGGAGCGAAGGCCGTAGCCTGCGCCGTTGCAGGGAGTGGGAACGAAGGCGCGGAATTGGCGTGTTGCAGGCAGCGAAGAACCTCGCCTCGGTGTATCGGCATTGTGAATTTAGCCCGCGCAGGCGGGCTTTGCATTTCAGAACGGGGTTTCAATCCCGTTCTACCCATCCCGTTCATGCGGGCTTTGCATTTCAGAACGGGCATTCATGCCCGGTCGACGGGCCTTTCAGAACGGGGTTACCATCCCGTTCTTCCCGTTCGACGGGCCTTTCAGAATAGGCTTTTACAACGAGGCGCCGCGTCTGGCGGGCGAATACGAGAACGAGTAGGTTTCCTAACCCATGAATAAGCGACCCCTTTTGACGCTGGCGGCGTTGGCATTGAACGCACTGCCGCCGGGCGTTCACGCGCAAACGCAGCCCGCGCAAAACCGATCTCTTCCACCCCTGCCGCATCGCGTCTTCGCGGGCAGCCGCTTTTCGATGGACGCGATTCTGGCGCGGCCTTACGATGGCGATGTGCCGTTCGGCGCAACGGGCGAGCGCGTCTGGGCCACGAGTCCGCAGGGCTGGGGATTTCGCGACGGCGTGCATCTCCTTTACATCACGAACCTGAACGCTTTCGACCTGACGGTCATGGGCGGCGGGCAGCGCTATGTTGTCAGCCGGGCGTACTATGCGCCGTCCCATGTGCATATGGTCGGCGGGCCGGGCGTTCTCGCGACCGCAAGCGCGTCGTTTACGTATGCGACCGATAGCCCTGACAACCCGCTCACGCCGCCCTTCAAGCCGGAAAAGCGCTGGACGTGCTGGAGCAGCGGCAGGCGCGAGGACTGGTACGCCGTAGATTTCGGCAAGCCGCGCGCACTGACAGGGCTTGATCTTTACTTTTACAGCGACGTGGAACAGGGCGGCGGGTGCGCCGCGCCGGAAAAGGTTTCGGTCGCGCTTTATCGGGACGGCGGCTGGCAGGATTTGCCCGGCAAATGGCCCGCGCCGACGGCAGGCGGCAGGTACGCGCTGGCCTTCGGGCGGGTCGAGCGCGCCGAGCGGGTCCGCCTGACTTTCCGCAACCGGGGCGAAAAACTCTACACGGGGCTGTATGGCTTCGCGCCCCGTTACGCCGATCTCGCCCGGCCTTCTCACCCCCGTCCCTCTATTGACCCGCAAAGTTCGTCCCACGCTGCCCCGCGTTCGACGCGCAGCTCCTTGCGTCTAACTGGTAAGCCCGCATCCTCGTCGTCCAGCGCCTTTCGCATCGAGGGCGATAAGTGGATTGCCGCAGATGACGTTCTCGTTTCGCGCCTGACCGTGACCAATACGACCCAAACCGTCCAGCCGTTTTTCGTTCGTATGGACTCGGAACTGAGCGGCGCGCAGGACGGGTTCGCCGATCAGCGCGCGGTGCAGGGACATCCGCTCTTTCTGCGGGCGGCGGGCTGGGACGGCAAAACGCGCGCCGCCCGGTTTCTCGCCGACCTTCCGCCCGGCGAAAAACGGACGTTTACGTTCGCCTGCGCCGTCGCCGATACCGAAAAAGAGGTCGACCGGCGGCTGACCGCGACGCTGATCACCACGAATGTCGCAGCGCAGATCGGGGCGTATCAGGGCTGGTTCGACGCGAATGTCGCCGCGTTCGCGTGCAGCGATCCGCGCACGACCAAGATGTACTATCATCGCTGGTACAACGTCAAAAAGAACAGCATGAACCCGCGTCTGGGGCATTTGCAGCATCGGACGTTTGCGGAAGGACGCTGGACCTCGGATTGGTACGTGAACGCGATTTCCTACGGCGCGGCGCATCAGATTCGCGAGTCGCGCTGGCTGCGCGATCCCTCCTACGCCTGGGGGCATTTGCAGACCTGGACGGACAACATTCGCCCGGACGGTATCTACCCAAGCTCGGCGACCGTAGCGGGAAATACGAGCGGACAGTACACGGATTGGATTACCTCGACCGCCTGGGACGCGCACCTGACGCATCCCGACCGCGCCCTTCTGGGCCGTGTCGTGAACGCGCTCGACCGCAACGCCGAGGGCTGGCGCAACGTTTATGGGCTGGATGGCAGCCCGCTCCTCGTTGTGGACAGCCATTGGTGGACGGGCATGGAGTGGCAGCCGTCGTTTTTCGCGTTTGCCGACTACCGCACGGGCGGGGGCGCGGGAACCGACCCGACGAAAATGACTCCGCTGCGCCGCGTGGATTTGACCGCGTACAATTTCGGCAACGCGCAGGCGGTCGCGAAAATCTATCGCGAGTTGGGGCAGACGCAGAACGCGGAACGAATGCAGCGGCTGGCCGACGACACGCGCGCAGCGGTTCTCGCGCAGATGTGGGATGACAAATCGCACTGGTTTTATTCGCTGCGGGCGAGCGATGGCGTGAAGGCCCCGACGAAAGAGATCATCGGGCTGTACCCGTTTTATTTCGACCTGCCAACGCCGGGCAAGGGATACGAGGACGTCTGGCGCGTCGCGCTCGACCCGGCCCAATTCTGGACGACCTGGCCGCTCGCCTCGACCGCCAAAGACTGCCCGGCCTACGCGCAGAACGGCTGGCCGATTGGGCCGGGCGGCAGCATTTGTATGTGGAACGGCCCCTCCTGGCCGCACGCCAACAGCATCGTTTTGACCGCGATGGCGAACACGCTCCGGCATTACGGCCCGTCCGCCCTGACAAAGGAAAAACTGTTCGCGCTGTTCAACTCTTTTACACGAGTTCAGTACCGGGCGCAGGATGCCCGTTACCCCTGGACGGGCGAGTTTTACAACGGCGATACGGGCGAATGGAAAACCACGCAGCGCGATTACAACCACTCGACCTGGGTGGACCCGCTCATCAGCGACCTGATCGGTCTGGTTCCGCGCCCCGACGACACGCTGGAAATCGATTCGCTGCTGCCCGCCAACGCCTGGGCGTATTATGTTCTGGACGGGCAGGCGTATCGCGGCCATGACGTGACGGTGGCTTACGACAAAGCGGGCGGACACGTCGCGCCCAACTTCAAGGGCTACGCGGTGTATCTGGACGGTCGGGAAATCTATCACGGCGACCGCCCCGCGCGCGTTCTCTACGACATGAAGGCGGGCAAATCGCTCCCGTCGCGCTGATCGCAACGCAAGTCTGGCAGGCCAATTTCTCCGCGTGGGTGACGAACGGGCATGGGACAGCCGGGATTGAAACCCCGTCCTGAAATGCACAGACTACCTGCGTGGCCTGCAATACACAAGGCCGCTTCTACAAAACGTTTTCAGTTTGCACAAGCATACAAGTCAATGCGCGCATTTTTAGCCCGCCTGCGCGGGCTAGCGTTTCAGAACGGGGATTTATTCCCGTTCGCCCGGCTGTGCGTTTCAGAACGGGCATTCCTTCCGGTTCTCTTCGCGTTCGTCCGGCGTAATTCGCGTTTGTCATTGACAGTTTCCTCATCGTGGAGAATGGGTCATGTCCGCAGCGAACGAAAGCCTCTACCCGTCGAGCATTCAGAACGCGCCGCCCGACCTGACGACGCCAAGCCCGGCGTACCGGCGGCAGGTCGTCATTGTCCTGGCGAGTTTGGCGGCGTTCCTGCTGTTCTATCTGGGGCTAATCGTCGCCAGCGGCTGGGCGGTCTTTTGGGGCGTGACGCAGGCCGCGAACACGCCCGAAACGGCAGGCTCCCGCCATTCCAACGGCGGCGCTTACTGGACGGCGGCTCTCATTGCGGGCGTGTTGTTTCTGTTTTTGATGAAGGCGCTGTTCAAGTGGCGGCGTGAGAAAGACGAGTCGCGCCTGGAAATCACCGAGCAAGACCAGCCAGAACTTTTCGGCTTCATTCGGCGCATTTGCGCGGACACCAAAGCGCCGTTTCCCTACCGCATTTTCGTGACGCCCGAAGTCAACGCCGCCGTCTTCTACAACCGCTCGCTGCTCAGTCTGATCCTACCGGTGAAGAAAAACCTGCTCATCGGGCTGGGGCTGGTCAACGGTCTGAATTTGAGCGAGTTCAAGGCGGTTCTGGCGCACGAGTTCGGCCACTTTTCGCAAAGCAGTATGCGGCTGGGCAGTTACGTGTACATGGCGAACCGGGTTATTTACGACCTGGTGTATCACCGCGACGCGCTTGACGACCTGCTGGCGAAGGCCCGGCGCACGAACATTCGCATCGCCATTTTTGCGTACCTGATTACCTTCGTCTTGTGGGCGCTGCGGCAGGTTCTTCAGGTCGCGTTCAAGCTGATCAACTTTTTCGAGCGCGCCCTGTCCCGGCAAATGGAGTTTCACGCCGATCTGGTAGCGGTCAGCGTAACCGGCAGCGACTCGCTGATTCACGCCCTGAAAAAACTCGATTTCGTCAACGACTGTCAGATGCAGTCCTTCAGCGATTTGAAAGCGGCGGCGGAACACAAACTTTACACGCACGACCTTTTTTACCATCAAACGCGCGCCGCCGACCACCTGCGCCGCAGTCTGGCGGAGCCGGAACTGGGCGTCCTGCCCGCGCTTCCGGCAGACCCCTCGGAGAAAATCCAGCTTTTCACCAAAGAGGCCGACGAGGACGACAGCGAGGGCATGTGGGCCTCGCACCCCTCGCATTACGACCGTGAACAGAACGCCAAGCGGCGCTACCTTCGCAGCGTCGAGGACGAGCGCTCGCCCTGGCTGCTTTTCCGCAATCCGGAACGTCTGCGGCAAACCGTGACCGAGCGGTTCTACAAACAGCAGTTGGAACTGCCGACCCTGACGTTTGCGCCGCCGGAGCAGGTGCAGCAGTTCATTGACGGGGAACACGCCGAAACCACGCAGGACGCCCGGTATCTGGGAATGTACGACGGACGCCTGCTTTCGATCCCGTCTGAATCGCTGACCGAAATTGCCAACGACCCCGTCCTGCCCATGCTGCCCGAAACGCGCATTCAGACTCTGCTCGACCGGCTGTACAACGCCGAATACAAAACGTGGCTGGAAACGTATCAAAAGCGGCGCGAGGAAAACGCTTTTCTGGGCGCGCTGGAGCGGGGCGAGGTTAAAATCAAGGGCGATACGTTCCCGTTTCGCGACCAGCCGCACAAAAAAGCCGAGATGAAATCCCTGCTCGCCCTCGTCGCAAGCGAGCTGGAGGCCGACGCGGAGTGGCTGAAGGCGTTTGATCGGGAGGTTTTTCTGGTTCACCTGCGAATGGCGCAGATCGTCGGCGCGGGCGACCGCGTCCTTTTCGACCGCTACTACTTTCATTTGCAGCTGCAGGATCGGCTCAAGGCGGCCCGACAGGAAGAAGCGCGATTGGCGGGCGTTTTCCAGTTTCTGTCGTCGAAGGAAGACGGGCTGGAGAAAAAAGAGTTCGCGCAGGCGTTGGCCTCGCTGCAGGAAGCGCAGCGCAGCGTCAGTCTGGAATTCGACCGGGCGAAGGCGCTGCCGATGCCGCCGCTGCAAAACGTGCAGCCCGGCCTTCCCCTCAGCGCATATCTGTTGGAAGAGCCGCTCGTCGCGCCCCTGCCCCCGGACGTCAAAAGCATTGACGGAAAATGGGCGGGCGCGCTGATGCAGCAGGTTTCGCAAATCGAGGAGCGCTGCCGCCGCCTGTATTTCAAGAGCATGGGCGCGATTCTCGGCCAGCAGGAGGCCATCGCGCAGCGCTATCGCAGCCAGCAAGCCGACGCGCCGCCGAATGCTCTGCAAACCGGCGACGGTTATAACGACGACAACGCCAACGAGGAAGCCGTTTGAGATACGAGAAAGGAACAACGAACCGATGAAGTTTCCACCGATAGTAAAAGGATTGGCCGCGACCCTGGCCGCGCTTTCGCTGGCGGGGGCGCTGGCCGCCGCGCACGTCGAGCGCGCCGCCGCCCATCCGAGACATGGCGGGGCCAGGAAACGAACCAAAAATCTTCTGGTCGTGACCGTCACGAAGGGCTTTCGACACGACAGCATTCCGGTCGCCGAGGAGGTAATCGCCCAACTCGGAACGCAAACGAAAGAATGGGACACGGATTTCGTGCGTACTGACGAGGAGATGCAGGCGAAAATGACGCCCGGCGCGCTCAAGAAATACGACGCCGTCGTCTTTGCCAATACGACCGGCGACCTGCCCCTGCCGGATTATCCGGGCTTTCTCAACTATGTGCGGGAGGGACACGGGTTTGTGGCGATGCATTCCGGCAGCGATACGCTGCATTCGAAATCCGACACGGAAATTTCGCCCTATGTGACGATGCTCGGCGCGGAGTTTCAAACGCACCACCAGCAGTGCGCCATTCAGCCTGCGCTGGCAGACCCGACTTTTCCCGCGCTCAAGCGGCCCCTGCAGGCGGCGAAGGCGCGCATGGCGGATACGAGCGAGCCGGGCGACCCGAAGCAGGCCGACTACATCCTCAACAACCAGTGGAACATCTTTGACGAAATCTACCTGTTCCGCAATGTGGATCGCGCGCATCTGCATGTTTTGCTGTCGCTCGACCGACACCCCAACGACGGCAGCCCGGAAGCCAATCAGCCGGGCGAGTATCTCGTTTCGTGGGCCAAGTCGTATGGCCGGGGGCGCGTGTTTTACACGTCATTAGGACATCGGCAGGAAGTCTGGCGCAGTCCGCTGTATCAGCAGCACATTCTGGGCGGCATCGAGTTTGCGCTGGGGCTGGCAAAGGGCGTAACCGCGCCCACGCCGCAAAACGCCGCGCTCGCGCCGCAGTAGGTTTCCCGTCCTCGCTTTTTCGCCTTGCCGCGTTGGAGACCCGCCATGCGCGCGAACCAATCGAATGCGCCGAACCCCGACCCGAACGCCGGGCGGGTCGCCTGTCCGCGCTGTCTTGCCGTTAATTTCGCCGGCCAGCCGCAGTGCTGGCAGTGTCATGCCCCGCTGCCGCCGCCGGGTTTCACCGCCTTCCCTGTCCCCGGCGATCCTATTCCTATGGGCCAGCCGAGCGGGTGGACGCGTCTGGGGCGCGGCGTGGTCGTGATCGGAATAGCGGCGGTTTCGTTTGTGGTGGCGCTGCGGATCATGGGCGGCGTGGAAGCGCCAGACGCGCCGCCCGCCAATTCGCCTGCCGTCCCGTCTTCCCCGGCCCTTTCCACGCGCGAAACCGCGAATCTAGAGGGGGAATCGCTGCGCCGAGACCCGTCGCCATCGAGCGCGATGCCCGCGCCCGGCATTCCGGCAACCGAGACTCCCGCTTCTCCTGTGCCTGCCGCGCCTCTTCCCAACGCTTCAGAAACGCCCCTCCCGGTAACCGACACGCCGGGGACGACGAACCGACCGGTCGCCTCGGAGCGGGCTGCCGACGCCGCTTCCTCCGACCCCCTGGCGCTGCAGGCGCAGCGCGAATTGCAGCGGGCCAAAGAAGAATTGAACTTGACCATGCCGCCGAGCGCAAGCGGGGAAGATGACAATCGCATTCGACTGCGCGGCGGCGGCTCGATCCGGCGCGATGAGTGGGAAGCGGCCCGCCGTCGCGCGTTGAGCAGCCCGGTAGTTCGCGCCCCGCCCCTGACGCCGCCTTAACGCGCGAAACATTTTTGCTTCGAGTTCTTTTCGACGCGCCGCTTTCTGCAACGAAGGCGGCGCGTTTGCTGTCAGGACTATACCAAAATACCAAAACGCGGGCGCGGCGCGAACTGGAACCGCGCGCCGGACGCGACCAGGAGCCGAAACAATGGAAATGCCGAGACTGGAAACCGAACGGTTGATTTTACGGCGGATAGAACGGGCCGACGCGCCAGTGGTTCAGCGGCTGGCAGGCGACGCGGGGGTGGCCGAAATGACCCTGAACATTCCCCATCCCTACCCGGACGGCGCGGCGGAAGCGTGGATTATGGCTTCGCACGCGCGCATTGCGGAAGGAACGGATTTTCCGTTCGGAGTCGAGCGGAAGGCGGACGGCGCGCTGATCGGCTGTATCGGCCTGACCTGCAAGCCAGCGCACGTCAAAGCGGAACTGGGTTATTGGATCGGCAGGCCGTATTGGGGACGGGGATATGCGACCGAAGGCGCGCGGCGCGTCCTTCGGTTCGGCTTTGAAGGCCTGCAACTGAACCGCATTTATGCCGCTTACTTTACGAAAAACCCGGCCTCCGGGCGCGTGCAGGAGAAACTCGGGATGAAATGCGAGGGGACTCGGCGGCAGGACGTGTTGAAATGGGGCGAGTTTCTCGACCTTACGATGACCAGTCTTCTGCGGTCGGAAT
>JBBRNU010000159.1:0-8207 GCA_038230115.1 Chthonomonadales bacterium
AAAATCCGGGCGGTTCAATCCGTACCACGCGCCGTCGCTCTTGAGTGTCGGCAGGTACATGAGGAAGTTGTCCATGAAAGTCCCGCAGCGCAGCGAAAGGACGTTCGCGCCCGTCGCATTCAGGGCGTCCTCGGCCTCGAACGTTCGCGAGAGTAGTCCTGCGTTCCGGGCGCCGCCCCCGCCGCTGCTGATGAAGACGACGTGCGGGATGTGATTGGCCTCGATCGCGCCGGTCGCCGCGTGAGAAAGCGCCCCATAATACGCCTTGACGTCGGGCGCGGCGAAATTCGGCGGCGACAGCCAGAAGAGGGCGTCCGCCCCTTCCGTCGCGGAACGAATGAACGCCGCGTCTGTCAAATCGCCCTGTTTTACGGTGACGCGGCGGCGCACGTCCTCGCTCAATTTGGCCGGGTCGCGCACGATCAGGGTCAAATCGGCGTTCGCCGCCAGCAGGTCTTGCGTCAGTTTGCTGCCGATGTTGCCCGTCGGCGCGGTGATGACAATGCTCATTTTGTATCTCCTTTTTGCTTCCTTTCGGGAAGCGTATGTTTCAATACGCGCCGGGCTATGGACAATCCATGCGGATTACGCCATAATATTTGTTCAATCGTCCTAAAAAACCAGAGAATTCAAAAGAAGGAACCCGAACATGGACGCGCTGACGGAAGCGTTGAACGCGGTGCGAATACGCAGTACGGTGCATTGCCCGACCCAGGCGGCGGGCGCGTGGGGCGTGTCGGTGGACGATATAGACGGCGCGAAATTCTGCATCGTCGTGCATGGGCGCTGCTGGATCGAGGCGGAAGGACAGCCGGCGCTACAACTCGATGCGGGCGATTTTGCGGTCGTGACGCGCAGTTTGTCGCATACCATTCGCACGACGCCCGACAGCCCGATTATCTCCCTGGAAACGTTTCTCGCGCGGTTTCCGAAAGACCCGGACGGCATGGCGCGCTGCGGGAATGAGGGCGCGAAAACCGTTCTTATCGGCGGCTGCTTTTATTTCGATGATTTTCAGACAAGCCCCCTTCTGCGCGCCCTGCCTCCCATTCTGCATATTACCGGCGAGCAGGGCAAGGCGTTCGGTCTGGAAGCGACCGTGCAATCCGTCCTGACCGAGGCGATGAGCGGGCGTCCCGGCGCGGCGACCGTCCTGACGCGGCTTTCCGACATCCTGTTCATTCAAGCCCTGCGCGCTTATCTCACGCGCCTGCCCGAAGGCGAAGCGAACTGGTTTCGCGCCGCGCTCGACCCGCAAATCGGAAGCGCGCTGACCGCCATTCACCAGAACCCGGCGCACCCCTGGCAGGTCGAGGCGCTCGCGTCGCAGGCGGCGATGTCGCGCTCGGCGTTCGCCGCCCGTTTCTCGCAGTTGGTGGGCGAGCCGCCGCTGCATTACGTGACCCGGTGGCGCATTCATCAGGCCGCGCGGCTGCTGGGCGAACAAAAGGACAGCGTGGCGCAGGTCGCGGCGTCCAGCGGCTATCAGTCGGAAGCGGCGTTCAGCAAGGTCTTCAAACAGTGGACAGGCCAGACGCCGACCGCCTTCCGCCGCGCCCTGCCCGCCTCCGCGATGTAACCCTGGCAGTCGGTTCGTAGGTTGGAGGGGCAAAAGCTCCGGCAGGGAGGCGAACCTGTGCCGGGCCTATAAAAGACCCTGCAGGGAGGCTGCGCCAGCCGTCCTCACGGACGGAAAACGCAGCGTAGGTTGAACGTTTGTTCCCGCCGCGCCGGTGTGCAGGGCCATGCGAACATGCAACAGCGGTTCGGCGTCCAGCGCTGACTGCGCGGACAGGGCGGCGCTCAGGGCGTTGGCGGGGTCGGTAAACGCGGCGTAAAAGGCGTCGCCAATGGTCTTGAAGACGCTGCCGCCCTGCCCGACAATCGCGGCGCGCAGCAGGGCGTCGTGGCGAGCGAGGGCGGCGCGCATCGCCTCGGTTCGCTCCTCCTACAGGCGCGTGCTGTCCTCGATGTCGGTGAACAAAAAGGTAAACGTTTCGACGGGCATGGAACTCCTTCGGGAAGGTTTCCGTCGCCGCGCGGCGTCCTCGAACGGGCGGATGGCGGCAAGGCCGCGAAAAAACCGGGCGGCAGACGCGCTCGCCTGCCGCCCGCAAACCAGTAGTTAGGCGTCCCGCCCTCTTTTCCCTTTGTCCGCCAGGAACGGTTCACTCTTCCCCGGCCTGCCCCTTCGCAAGGGGAGAGAGCGCTGTGATTCCTCCCCCTTATCAGGGCGGAGGTTAGGAGGGGTAACCAGTCATGTTCGCCGCCTGCGCCCGCAGCAAACAGCCGGGCGGCGGGGAGCGGGGGACGAGCGTTCCAAAAGCCGCGCTGTGTCCACCCCAAACCCGCCGTCCGGCCCCGCGTCCTTGCGGCCTATCCCTCCCAACCGCGCGCCCCTACCGGTAGCGTTCGCGCAAGCCGTTCCTGCGTCGCCATCAGCGCCGATTTCGCCCCAACGCAGCCCTATCGCCCGCCCGTCACGGTATGTAGCGGCTGGCGTTCCGGCTTCTTGACCGCTAGGCCAGGGCGCGTTGGCGGGATTGGAGAACGCGCAACGCCCGCAGCGTGTTCCACCAGCTGGCCCCGCCCAGCGTCTCCATATCGAAGAAGGTCACGCCCGGAATGCGCTTCTCCACCGGCCAGCGCCCGTTTGCCTTGCGGCGGCTCGCCAGCAGCGCGAGAGGGTCTTCAAGGCGGCGGTCGCCCATCTCAGGGCGGCAGCGCATATAGTCCAGCCCGCGCAGAATCGTGTAATGCCAGTGGGAAGGAAAGGTCAGGTGGGTGAACCGCTCGTGAATGATCGCGCCGGTGCGATCCGAGCGATACATCTGGTGGGCCAGCATGAATTCCAGGGCGAGAGCTTCGCGCTGGCGAAAATCGTCCCGCCCGATGCAGCCCGCCTCCGCCGCCAACGCGAGACCCTCCAGGACGTTGAAGGTGGTGTGAAACGAACTGTGGACGGTCTGCGGATAGTTGCGCTTGCGGCAGTTCCAGCCGCCATCGGGCATCTGCGCGCCCAGCAACGTGCCGACCAGGGGAGCCAGCCGCGCGTCGTCGGGCAGGAAATACGCCCCGATCCGCAGCCAGAACCCGATGTGACAGAGGTCTACCCGCGTCAGCAGCCAGGTCTCGTCCGCAGCCTGCTCCGGCGTCAGGCGCGCGTCGAGAAAGCGCTGTGCGGCGTCGCGAACCGGGGGATGGTCGGGCGGAAGGCCGCAGTCCATGAGCGTCAGCAGCGTCCAAACCGTGTCCGTCCACCGTCCGGTCGGCCACGTCCCGTCCGGTCGCAAAGCCTGAAGAAACTGCGCGCCCCAGCCCGTGAGCGCCGTCTGTCGGCGCTCGGCCTGCCACGCTTCGGGCGGCTGATGACATAGGTCGCGCAGGGTCTGCCAGCGGATAACGGGATCGCCTTCCAGCAGCCAGGCGATAGCGGCGTCCATCGTCACGATAGCGTATGCCCTCCTCGAAAGCGCGCCTTCTCGCGGCCCGTCCCTTCGCCCAACGTCCGCACAGGGAGTTCCCCGTAATTGTTAGCGTCAACGCAACATAGACCCGTCGCTGGTTTCGCCCCGCCTCAATCCCGCCGCCCGCAAAACGCTGCGTCCAGGGGTTAGCGTTCTGTCCTTGATTATAAAACGCGGGACGCCGTTCTCACAACAGGGCGCCGCGCTGACCGAATGCCGTCAATAATCAAGCAGCCCAGAGCGTTGCTTCAGCCTATCCGCCAACCTCGCGGACAAGGAGCGCCTGCGCTGACAGGCAAAGCCCGCGAAACGGGTTGAATATCAACCTGCTGCGCCGGGACAGACGAAGCCGCGCGCCCTCGAACGGTTGCGACACGTCCTTCGTCGCTCTAAGCGCGGAACCCTGCCTGCCGCGCTTTTGCGTTGTGCGATCACACGACCTAATTGCGTGCGCCGCCCGACGCGCTATGAAGAGGGCGGCAATCAGCCGATACTCCAATGGAGGTACGTAACCATGAATCTAATTCGGATGATCTATGCCAGCGCCATATCGGAAACCTGTTCCATCCAGGAAATCCAGAAGATACTGGAAAGCGCCCGGCGGCGCAATGTTCCCGACGAAATCACCGGTTTTCTCTGCTTCGCCCGCGGCTTCTTTTTGCAGATACTGGAAGGCGACCACAAGGTGGTTTCCGAGACCTTCTGCCGCATCGCGCAAGACCCGCGCCATGCCAACGCCGCGCTGCTGGACTGCTCGCCGATTGCCGCGCGGCAGTTCTCCGACTGGTCTATGGGCTATGTAGGCGAAACCAAAGCCAACCGCGCGCTCTTCGTCCAGTATTCGGAAACCGACCGTTTCGATCCGTACAAGTTGACGCGCGACAATGCCGCCAGCCTGCTGGTCGCCCTGTCGGATCAGCAGAAGGCGAGCCAGCGCCAGGCCGCCGCCTGACGTTCCGGCGCGGGTTCCTGTCGCGGGCGTCCTAAAAACGACACGACGGGCCTAACGCTTCGGCTCGCGCGGTTCCAAACTACGGGGCGGGTTCGTGAATGATCCTGCAAAAAGCGTCGAAACACGGCTTGCCACTCGCCCGGCAAGCCGTTTCCATTGTCAAGGCTGTCAAGGCGGTTCCGGCGAATGGATTGCCCGGCGATTCAGGCTTCCTTGTACCCCGCGCTCCCGTTTCCTGAGAGATTGGCGACAGCGGCGCTTGCAGGAAAAACCCGCTTCCAATCCCTCGCGCAAGCCACTCCCAACGTTGGAGCTTTCGGTGTGAGAGAAGCCGTCTGGGGTACAATGAGGAAGAAGAAAGCAAGGGAAGCGCCGGGAAAGGAGCCAGTCCATGCACGAAGAAGCCGAAGACCGGCGCGGCCTGACCGACGAACAATGGGCCATTTACAAGCGGGCCACGAGCGGCTATGGCGACCAAGACGAGAACGGCATTGACCTGTCGCTGCTGCGCGAGAATTTGAAATTGACGCCTACCGAGCGCCTTGAGCGAATGCGTAGGGGACTGGCGCTTTATATGGAGGTGCGTCGTGCCGGAAACGCTGCCTGATTTCAGTCCGATACTCGCCGCGCTGAAGGCGGGCGATGTCCGCTATGTTCTCATTGGCGGGCTGGCGATGGTGGCGCTGGGAAGCGCTTACATTACAAAAGATATTGATGTTTCTTATGCCTGCGACCCGGAGAATTTACAGCGCGTGGTGGACGCGCTGGCGCCGCATCATCCGAAACTGCGTGGCGTTCCGGCGGACTTGCCGTTTTTCTTCGACGTGCTAACGCTCAGGAACGCGCATAATATCACGCTGACCACCGATTTGGGCGATCTGGATATTCTGGGCGACCCGGCGGGCGTTGACGGTTTCGAGGGGCTGTGGGAACGCGCTTCGGTGAAGGAAATCTACGGGCTGCCGGTGCGCGTGGCCTCGATTGACGACCTGCTCGCCATGAAGCGCGCCGCCAATCGTCCCAAAGACCAGAACCACATCCTGGAATTGCTGGCCCTTCGCAAACTGCTGCAAGAGGAGCCGGACGCCGCTGCCTGACTTGCACGGACAGTTCCGGCGTGTGGAGACGAGGCAGCGCACAGCCGAAGCGGGAAGGAGAATTGTGTTGCCGCTGCCGAACGACACGCGCGTGATGCGAAGGAACAAGCGGGAATGGAAGCGGGCGGTCGCGGAACGGAACGCGCAGAGGGGCTTCGCGCCTGACCCGGACGCCACGCCGGAGAAAGCGCAGCGCCTGCTGCTGGACGCGGGCATTCGCCCGGAAGACAACATCGCTTCCTGCGAAATCCTGCAAATGCGTTATGCGAATGTCGCTGACGTTCCCGCCTTATCGTTGAACCGAAAACCCTGAAGCCGCCTCGCCAGCGACAAGACATAAATCTTCCAGACGGGCGACGAAATCCGCCGCGCTTCGATTCGTGCAAAGGTAAAGAGTTTTGCCTGCGATGAGCAGTTCGCGTGGTTGGAGCATCTCTTTGCCATCCAGGTGGCGGGGCATTGTGTTTAGGAAGCAGCGCTTACCTGTAGACCCGCCTTGATAGGGAAGCGGAGGCAGCTGGTTTTTGCCGCCGAAATAGCGCACGATTTGTTCGGCGACATCGCGCCACGTATCCACGACTATTTCTGTTCCGTTGGGCGTCGTCAATTTCTTCGGTTTGCCGGTGAGTTTGCCGCCGAGGGCGCGCAATTCGGGGATTGTGAGCGCGCTCACGCTGGGAGGCGGCGGGGGGGTGGTATCGTCAGTGATAGGAGGCGTGGGCGGAGTCTGCTGCTGAAAGTAGGCGGCGACTTCGGCGTTCTGTAAACCGGCCAGACCGTACTTGTTTTTCAGCGTGCTGACCATCGCTTCGATTAGCTCGCTGTCATGCTTCGGCAGCTGCTCGTTGAGGATGGCGGCGAGACGCGCTTTCATGGCGTAGCTTTCGATTTTGCCGCTTTCCACAGACGCTTTGCCAAGCGCGGCCAGCAACTCCGCCAGCGCGCAGTCATTCTCCTTTCCAAGCCGCGCCTGAGCGACCAGACGATTTTCCACTTCCAGAATGTGATCGTCGTATAGTCGCCATTCACGCCCGTTTGACAGCACAACCCAGCGGCGGCCGGTCGTATGGGCGTAATTCATGGCCTGAATGACGTGTTTGTGCTGTAAGTCTTCCTTCCAGGCTTTCGCTTCGAGATACCAGGTTTGAGGCGTGTGCGGCAAAATGGTGTAATCCGGGAATTTGCCTGCGTCATCGGCGACCTGCGAGAAGATTTCATGGTGCGCGTAACCCAATTTCCATAGCAGCGGAACGATGATCCATTCGCACGTACAGGGCTCGTTGGGCGGGGCTTTGCCTGGTTCGCTCTGATACTGATGAATGCGCGTGATTTCTTCGGTTAGCGTCATCGAACGACTCCTGTACTTCCCCGTGATTAGGTTGCAGGGTTGTTCGCAAGCGGAAGAACAAATTCCTGCTTATTAGCGCTCCTTGCCGCCAGTAGCGCCGAACCGTAAGTCGGTTCTGGCAGATCATCGTTGCCGATGGGAAGGCCTAGCTCGTCCGACGCGAAAGGAAAGCGCGGGGTCGAACAGGAATTCCCGAAGCGGAACGCGAACTAGAAGCCTGCTGCCGAAGCGTCCCCAGTTCGCCCCGACCTTCGCCGCAGCGGGAGAATGCCATGCAGTTCGCTGCCGCCATGAGCCGCCACGAAGACAGCCAGAAGGCCGTCGCGCAGCTCGTCGCCTCCATTCAGCGCCAGATGCCCGGCCCCGTCCACCTGCTCGCCGTCTTCCTGACGACCGAGTACCGCGAGGACGCAACGGAAATCGCCGCCCTCCTGCGCTACCACCTCGCCCCGGACGTGCTGATCGGCTGCACCGGCGAGGGCGTCATCAGCGGCGACAAGGAAATCGAGGGCGAACCCGCAATTACCATTCTGGCCGGACGGCTGCCCGGCGTCGCCCTGACGCCATTCGCCATCGGGATTGAGGAGTGGGAAGACCTGCTCGACGAAAACGCGCCGGAACGCCTGCGCCGTCGGGTCGGGGCCGCGCGCGGCGATACCAGAGCGTTCCTGACGCTGGGCGATCCGTTCACGACGCCCATTGTGGAGTTCATGGCCGCGCTGGACGCCCTCGCGCCGGGAGCGCCGACGGTGGGCGGCATGGCGAGCGGGGCGCAGACGGCGGGGCAGTCGCTCCTGCTGCTCGACGACGGAATGCGGGAGGACGGGGTTGTGGGCGTGCGGATCGCGGGGCCGGTGCGCGTGGATACGATTGTCAGTCAGGGCTGTCGGCCCGTCGGGGAAACGCTGCTCGTCACCCGCGCCGAAAACAACCTCATTCACACGCTGGGCGGCAAGCCCGCCCTCGATACCGCCCGCAGGACGCTGAGCGCCCTGAGCGAGCCGGAACAGGAACTGGTGCAGAACGGGCTTTTTCTGGGAATTGTTATCAACGAGTACCAACCGGCGTTCGGGCGCGGGGATTTTCTGGTTCGGAGCGTGCTGGGGGCCGACGAAGCGGCGGGCGTCATCGCCCTGAACGAAACCATCCGCGCCGGGCAGACCGTGCAATTTCACATTCGTGACGCGCAAACCGCCGACGAAGACCTGCGACACATGTTAGGTGAACAGCGGGCCAACGACCCGCGCCCCTCGCAAGCCGCCCTCCTCTTCAGTTGCAATGGCCGCGGGACGCGCCTGTTTCCGACGCCAAATCACGACGCGGGG
Source organism: Chthonomonadales bacterium (assembly GCA_038230115.1). Classification (GTDB taxonomy): domain Bacteria; phylum Armatimonadota; class Chthonomonadetes; order Chthonomonadales; family Chthonomonadaceae; genus JBBRNU01. The sequence continues at coordinate 8,190 of JBBRNU010000159.1, forward strand.
GTCGTTCAGGAAATCTGC
>JBBRNU010000160.1:0-8166 GCA_038230115.1 Chthonomonadales bacterium
GTCCGCGCACTACCAGGGGCAGCAGCCCACCACGCCGCTTGCTGTCGTCCGTGCTGTACTTTTGCGCCACTTTCGGAAACGCCACGCCGGCCTGAAGCGCCTGCGCCGCTGCCTGACCGGTCGCCTCGCTCGGCGTTACAATAACGGCCAGACGCGCCGACTCCGGCGTGTAGAACATCGCGCGCACGTTGTTCCTGTCAATGTTTTCCTGATAGTATTGGCGTTCTTCCGCTTCCGTCGCCTGCATGTTGCGCGTCACGAGCGCGCTTTTCGCCATGCCCGTCGCCAGATCGCGCTTGAGTTCGTCGGGGGTCATGCCGCTGGACGCCAGCATTTTGTCGAAATCGGGCGTCTTGCTGATTTCGGCGTAAGACGCTTCGACCTGCGCGGACGTAGGGGCGACGCCCAATTTGCGGGCATATTGCCTTCGCATTTCGTCGCTGACCATTTGCCGCAGGGTTTGCGGGCCGGAGGCGCGTTCCATCTGCCGAAAAAGGTCGTCTTTGGTGAATACCGCGCCGTTTACAGCCACGATGACGTCGCGGGTTTTGTAGCGCTGACGCATGATCAGGCTGCCCGCCGCCACGCCGACCGCGAAGAAAAGCAGAAAGCCTGCGCCAATAAGGAAGGGATTGACGCGACGGGGCGCGCGCATCGCGGTTTGCGGCGCGCGCGCCGAGGCCAGGGGCCGTGTCGGGGCGGAGGCCGCAGGTTTTGCGGTGTCAGTGAGGCTCATATGCAACAGTTCCTCTGCGTAACAGTAGGTAGCGAACGCGCTGTCCGAGCGACAGCGACCGGGTTAAAATCCGAAAATGCGTCCCACGGCGGAAAGCGTTTGAATGCCGGTAAAGGCGCTGAGAATGTCTGGCAGGCCAAGCGTGCGTTTGCTGTTCGGCACGTAGACGACATCGCCGGGTTCGAGCAGCAGGTTGGCCGTGATGTCGGCCTTTTTGAAAAACAAATCCATGTTGACGGTCGTCAGGGCGGGTTTGGCGGCGCCCTTTTCCAGACGAATGCGATTGATCCGCTTCATGTCGGCATCGCGCATCGGGCCGCCCGCGCCGTTCAGCGCGTCTAAAATGCGGTCGCCGGGCTTGAACAAATAGTAACCGGGCCGTCCTACGGCCCCGAAAACATACGTTCGGTTCACCAACTCCGGGATTAGTATCCGGTCGCCGGGCGATAATTTCGCGTTGCTCTTCAGGTCGCCTCGCCGCAGCAGCGCTTCCAGATCGAGTTTCTGTTCCTTGCCGTCATGGATCAGCGTTGCGGCGTTCAAGTCCGAAGTTTCCAGCACGCCGCCCGCCAAGGTAAGGGCGTCCAGCACGCGCATGTCGTCTTTGTAGTCGTAACTGCCCGGTCGCGCGATCTGCCCGACGATATTTACCTGGGTGCGGCGCTCCGGGACGAAAATCAGGTCGCCCGATTCCAATGTCACATCCACGTCGGAACCCGCCGCCACTTCGGGCCGGGCCAGATTCAGGGTCTGCTTGGCGCCCGACTTCCGCATCAGCGTCACCTGGCTCAAATCGCCCTGGGGCGTCGCGCCGCCCGACTCGGCCAGCGCTTCCAGCAGGCGCTTGCCCGGACGAAAATCCAACTTGCCCGTGCGACTCACGAACCCGAAGACGTGAACGCTTTCGCTGCGCTGCTGCACGACCGCGACGGTCACGATTGGGTTGACCAGGTAACGCCGCCACCGCTCGGTCAGTATCTGTTTTACGTCCGTCGTGGTTTTGCCCGCCACAGCGACGGCATCCAGGATCGGCAGAGTAATCGTGCCGTCCGGCATTATTGTAACCTGAGGCATAGAGACGTTGGGAACGTTGACGACGGTAACGCTCAACACGTCTTCCGGGCCGAGATAATAATCGCGACCGGGATTCGCCTGTCCTGACGCGGGCGCGGCGGGCTGCCCTGCCGTCGCGTCCCCGGCAGGGTTGGCCGGGAGCGCGGGCGGCGTTTGCGCGCCAATCGGCGTCAGCGCCGCCAGATTGAGAACGAGCGCGAGGCCGACTTTAGGAAAGAGTTCCATCTTCGTCCCTTCCTGCCGCCGGCGGCAAAGCGTTGTCCGCCGTAAAAGCGGGGCGCGCGACGAGTTCCCTGCGGTTCTCATAATGATAATATTTTGTGTAGGCGTGACGCGCTGAACGCGGCGCGCGATTCACGAAATAGACGAGCGTCTTGGGAGCCGCGGCGCGCAGCGTCGAGGTCGTCTCCAGCGTCATTTCTTCGTTGGCCTTGCCGAGTCCGATCACCTGAACGATGCAGTCGGCATGGGGAGCCAGGAGCAGGGCGTCGGCGACGGCCACGCACGCGGGCGTGTCCACGATTACGATGTCGGCGGTTTCGCGCAGGCGCGCGAGCGTTTGGCTCATTTCAGGCCGCGAGATCAACTCCATCGGATTGCGGTCGGGAACGCCGCTGTGCAGCACGAACAGGTTATCCGTATCCGAGCTGACAAGCGCTTCTTCCAGGGTCGTCTGCCCGATGAGAACGTCGGCCAGCCCGGTGGTCTCCGCCGTGCTGAACAGGCGGTTCATGGCCGGACGGCGCAGATCGGCGTCCACCAGAACGACGGATTTGCCGGAGCGCGCCAGCGAGCGGGCGATATAGGCGGCGGTCAGCGATTTGCCCTCGCCGGGAACGGCGCTGGTAATCAGGATGACCTGTTTGGTCCAGGGTTCGTCTTTGAGCGTTGCGCGGGCCGTCAGCGCCAGGTTCGCCCGCGCCAGGCTGTAGGCTTCCAGCGCAAAGGGCGACGCGCCGCCGTTTTCCAAGTCGCGGATGGCGCTGCGCGACATGCGCGGCAGCGTGCCGATGATCGGGCCGGACGCCAGACGCCGCGCGTGGTTGAGCGTGCGAACCGCGTGGTCGGCGTTTTGCAGCAGGAAACTGCACAGCATGGCGGTTCCCAGGCCGAGCATTCCGCCCAGAAGCAGGTTGCGCGAGCGGCTGGGAAAGAAGGGCGCGTCGGGGACGATGGCTTCCGACGTGACCTGCACGTTGCCGCTGACAAGATCGTTGTTGACGCGCACGGCGTTCAGCGACGCCTGCAGGGAAGAGTGCAGATGCTGCGCCATTTCGGAGCTGCGCGCCAGCCGGGCGTACTGCATACTGGCGTCGGGAACGCCCGCGAGACTGCGCTTGAGCGTGTCGCGTTGGGCGGCGGCCCCGGTCAGTTTGGCGCGGCTGAAAATCAGCCCCAATTCCGCCTGCTTGTAGTTCTGGGCCAGGGCGTCTTGAGCCGTCAGCGACGGGCGTTTGTTGTCCAGCGTGCCTTGCACGGCCCGGGTCAGGCGGTCGCGCAGGTCTTTGATCTGGGAATCGTAATTGGGCAGCAGACCAGGAAACTCCGGCGTGTAAGTCAGGGCCGTTTTGGCGCGCTCGATTTCGAGGTCGTTGAGCTGCCGCTGCAGCGTCTGTACGAGCGCGTCGTCGCGAACGCCCTCGCCTTCGCGAATGGATTTGTCGGTCGCGCCCAGCTGCCCGGCCAGCGCCGCCACCCGCGCGCTTTGCGAGGCTACGTCCTGTTTCAGGTCGGCGACTTCGGCGTCATAGGATAGATAGTGACTGAGGCTGGACTTGAACTGCTCCGGCACGTCCACAAGGCGGTTGCGCTTTTTGAACGCGGTTTCGGCCTGCTCGGCGCTCAACATCTGGTCGCGCGCCCGCTTGGCGCGCGTTTCCAGACTGGCGGTTATTTCGCGCACGTTGGCCTGGGCGACGTCTTTTTTCCACTGGACGAACGCCTGGCAAATCGCGTTCGTCAGCACGGCGGACTGCTCGGCGGTAGGGCCGGTGGCGGAGATAGCGAGCAGGTTGGTATCGGTCGGGACTTTCACGGTCACGAGCGAGGCGAATTTGTCATGGAGTTCGTTTTCGTCCGTGACGCCCAGATCGCGCAGCGTCTTTTTTTCCGCAAACGCTTTGTTTTTGAGCCAGTCCAGCGTGCGCTGCGCCATGCCGTCGCTCTGGATCATTTGCACCTGCGTTTCCGCGTTTTCCATGAGCGGCGCGGAGTAAGACGCTTCGCTAGCGTTGCCAGACTGCACGCTGCCACGCTGGATCACGATCATTTGCGCGCTCGCTTTCCAGCGATAGTGCAAACGCGCCGTGTACAGGTGGGCTGCGCCGATGCCGAGGGTTGTGCAGAGGAGGAGGAGCCACTTGCGACGCCAGAGCATCGCCAGCAAATCCAAAAATCCCAGTTCTGCAGTGGTTTCGTGTTTCTGGGTTTGAGACATAATTTGATTTGCGCCCGCAGGCCGCGCGCGTTGGCAGGACGAAAAGCTCCTGAGCCATGCGCTCGTCTTACCACTATCTTTGCAAGAAGCGTGCCAGATGGAACGGCGGCTTGCATTGAGCGTATTTATTTCCGAAAAAATCCGTTGCAGGCGGTCAGTACAACGGTATAATGTCCTGAAACGTCATTTTACAGGCGGTTCGCCTGCTTTTCGTGAGCCGTCAACTCTTTTTTATGGGCCATTGCCTCGCTTTTTGGGCAGCTCGCGCGCGTCCGGTTCCTATCGGGCGCGGCGAAATGGTTCTTGCGCCGTAGGGTTTCGCGTCAGAAGCGACCCTGCCCCTGCCGATACCAGTCCAGGGTGCGGCGAATGCCTTCGGCGAACTCCACCTGCGCGCAGAACCCGAACTCCGCTTCCGCCCGACGCGTATCGAGGCAGCGGCGGGGCTGACCATTGGGGCGCCTCGTATCCCAGACGATTTTGCCCGCGAATCCGACTTCGGCGGCAATCAGTTCGGCCAGATGGCGAATGGAGATTTCTTTGCCCGTGCCAAGATTGATCGGCTGCGCGCCATTATAGCGTTCGGCGGCCAGCACGACTCCCTCGGCGCAGTCTTCCACGTACAAAAATTCACGGGTCGGGGAGCCGTCGCCCCACAGAATGACTTCGTCTGCGCGCTGCCGTTTGGCTTCCACGCACTTGCGGATCAGGGCGGGAATGACGTGCGAAGTTTCCAGGTCGAAATTGTCGCGCGGGCCGTAAAGGTTGACCGGCAGCAGATAAATGGCGTTGAACCCGTACTGCTGACGATACGCCTGCGCCTGCACAAGCATCATTTTTTTGGCGAGGCCATAGGGCGCGTTCGTCTCTTCCGGGTAGCCGCCCCACAGATCGTCTTCCTGAAAGGGAACCGGCGTGTGTTTCGGGTACGCGCAAATGGTTCCCGCGGCCACGAACTTCTCCACCTTATAGCGGCGCGCGTATTCGATCAGCTGCAACCCCATGATCGCGTTGTCGTAGAAGTATTTGCCGGGGTTGGCCTGGTTCGCTCCGATGCCGCCCACGACTGCCGCGAGATGAATGACCAGGTGCGGGCGGTGATGTTCGTACAGCCGAATGATCGCCTCCTGATCCCGCAGGTCGTACTCCTGCGAGCGCGGGGCCGTCACCTGCGCGCAGCCGCGCGCCTTCAACTTATCCACAACAAAACCGCCCAGGAAGCCCGCTCCCCCGGTTACGACAACTCGCTTTTCGCTCCAGTTCATTCGTCTGTTTCTCCCTGAGATAGTCCCTTGAATAATCCCGCATCATCGCGCCATGAGACGCGCTTTGGCAGCGCGCGGAAAGAGACCGTTCGCGCCGTCGGTTTATGGAGGCGGCTCGTTTTGTTTCCTTGCGATGGCTTCATCTGTTTTGTCTCGAACGTCCTGTTCGTCCCGAACGTCCTGCGCCGATCCCTGCATCCAAGCCGCGCGTCCGGCGCAAGATTTTGTGCGCGCCTGGAACCGTCATTCAAGCCCGGCCAGCAGCCGGATTTGCTTCCCCTGTCGGCTCGCCAGCGAAAGCGTCAGCCAGCACGCCAGAAAAGTGAGCGCTGACACCGCGAAGAGCGCGGGGAAACTCCCCAATCGGGGCGCGATGTGCAGTTTCGTCGCGCCTACCTGCAGCGTTTCCAGAAACACCAGATGGCTCAAATAGACGCCATAGGAAAAGACGCCCAGATTTCTCGCCAGTTTATTTTCGGGAATATAAGCCGAAAGCGCCCAGGCCAACAGAAATGCCAGCACACCCGATATTTCGTCGCCCAGTGGACTGTGTTGTAGAGGCAGCGCGAATTGCAGGGCGAAGAGCGCGCTGGCGAGCAGCAAAATGGCGAATCGCTGCGGCTTATTTCCAGCGTTCACGCCTGGGTTCACGCGTGCAAGGAAGCGCGCGAGAAGAAAACCGAGCAGGACCAGCGGCAGACACCGAACGACATGAGAAAGAAATATCAATGCCAAACGCGCCGGCGCGTCTGCGAGGCCCAGTGCGCGCGTATCAATCAAAGTTTCAAATGCGCGCATGGGGTCAAGATTGAACCCGTTGCCGCTCCGTATTACAGCGATTTTGGCGGTTAAGGAAAGCGCCAAGAGGAAAAGTACGCCGACGGCGCTGAACTTGCGGATGCCGGGCGCAATAATCTGCTGCGTCACGAGGCCGATGAACAACAGCGGAATAAAATAAAGATGCACTGCGGAACCGCCCATCAGCAAACCGACAGGGTCTGCAAAAACCAACCACATAGATTTATGCTGAACCCAAAACTTAACCATTCTCAGGGCGATATAGATTCCCGTCCACAGCAAATAAGGGATGAGCAATCGTTTGGCGCTTTTGTGTACGATGGCTTTCCATGTTGTCGTTTTTTGCGAGGCTTGCGCTCCGAAATAGAAAGCGGTCAATAAGAAGAAAGGCACTGCAAATTGAAAAAAGGAAGCTACCCATTGCGCGTTCGCTTGTATGGGCGCGCCTGCCGCAACCAGCGGGGCGTGAATGTAGATCACGCAAAAGGCGGCAGCCGCGCGCATTACGCCGACGCCTGTCAGGTAAGGACGTGACGAAACTGCCGGCGCTGCGCTGATGGACGCGGCTACAACGGCGAGTTCTTTAGGAGATATGTCGTTTTTTAGAAGTGAAGATTTATTCACGATAACGTCCTCCTACGCTCCTGCCGCGCACGCAAACATGGCATTCAAAGAGAATTGGTCCGCCCGCAAATTGCCGCCTGCCTGCGAAATCGTCGCCGTCAGCCTTCGTTTTCGAGGGCGACGTTTTTGTCAGGAACTATTTTCGTATCCGCAACCGTTTTCCGCTCCGTCAACGTCCCGTGAGCCTCCGGTCGGGCCGCGCCGCCCCCGTCAAGCCGTGCGGCCTCGTGAAGCCGCGCTTCCATAAGCTTGGCGTCCACCAGAAACCGGAACCAGAACGACTGAAGGACATGATAAACCAGCCCGGCTCTGCCGTCCAAAAACCCCAGCCGCAGAAAATAACTGTAAAAGAAGAACGCGAAGGCGCGCACGAAGAGAGGCGCGCGATACCAGACGTTATTTTTCAGCCAGCGTTTTTTCATCCGAAGGTCGCCGCGCAGCGACGCTTGCAGCGTCCGCTCCGGGTTCCGGCGGCTGGCCTGGATTTGCCGCCCGACTTCTTCGGCCTCCGCCGTTGACCAGCGGTTGTGCGCCGCCGTCCATTTTTCCAGGGTCGTGATCTGCAAGTCCAGCATCAGCCCCTTGAGCTTGGCCGCGCCGCCCTCCACCACGAAATGCTGGTCATACAGACGGTCTTCGCAGAACCCTTTTCCGGCTCGAAACAAGCGCAGATGCCAGCTCGGATTGATGCTTCCATAGCGTATCGGGCGACCCAGAAAGTAGGAAAGTCGCTGCATCAGATAGCCGTCCACGTCCGGGCGCGGGTTCTCCACCGCCTGCCGAATGCTGGCGACCAGTTCCGGCGACAGCGTCTCGTCGCTGTCCAGATGCAGAACCCAGTCGCCCGGCTTGAGGCGCGCATTTTCCTGCGCCCAGTTACGCTGCCGAGAATAATTATCGAAAACGTGGCTCGCCGTCTCGCAGCCCAGGGCGCGAGCCAGATCGAGGGTTCCATCCGCGCTGAACGAATCCACGACGACGATGCGCGAAGCGATCGCCCGGCAGGAAGCGACCACCTGCGTCAGCGACTCTTCGTAATTGAAGGTCAAAATAATAACGACCAGGTTCTCAGGCTTCATGCGCGTTTTGTTTGCAGCCAGGCCGACCCGTTGCAGCCGGGCCGACCGGCGAGACGACTCGGTTTCGTCAACACTATTTCCATTTCCGTCTTCAGCACGCTTTCTCTTCGCTCTCACTTCCCTCAAGCGGCGCTAATCTCCAGGCTTCATCAA